>NZ_JACVUD010000150.1:0-5545 GCF_016624905.1 Stenotrophomonas sp. S49
CCCCCGCCGCCGCCCCCCCCCCCCCCCCCCCCCCCCCCCCCCCCCCCCCCCCCCCCCCCCCCCCCCCCCCCCCCCCCCCCCCCCCCTCTACGAGGGGCGTGGCGCGGTCGGGCACGCTTGACATACCCGGAGGGTGGGTTGGGTTCATATAACTATACCGGACGTCCGGTATAGTTATGGGCGTCAATTCTCCTTGCGGGCGTGTTCCATGGCGGTTTCCCAGTCTCTGGCCGGCGCTCCGGCCCTGTCCCGTGCCCGGCGCTGGGCGCTGCTGTTCACCGTGGCCGCGGGCCTGTTGCTGGTCACCTTGGACAACTCGGTGCTGTACACCGCGCTGCCCACGCTGAGCGAGGCGCTGGCGGCCACGCCGGCGCAGGCGCTGTGGATCATCAATGCCTATCCGCTGGTGATGGCGGGCCTGCTGCTGGGCGCCGGTACGCTGGGCGACCGCATCGGCCACCGTCGCATGTTCCTGATCGGGCTGGTGGTGTTCGGGCTGGCCTCGGTGGTCGCCGCGTATGCCGGCAGCGCCGCACAGTTGATCGGCGCACGGGCGCTGTTGGCGGTGGGCGCGGCGGCGATGATGCCGGCTACGCTGGCCTTGATCGGCCTCAGCTTCCACGACCCGCGCGAGCGAACGATGGCCATTGCGATCTGGGGCTCGGTATCGCTGGTGGGTGCGGCGCTGGGTCCGATCATCGGTGGCTGGCTGCTGCAGCATTTCTGGTGGGGTTCGGTGTTCCTGGTGAACGTGCCGGTGGTCGTGGTCGCCTTCGTGGCCACGCTTGTGCTGGCGCCGGAAGGCCAGCGCGATCACTCGCGCCCGTGGGATCTGTGGTCGTCGTTGCTGGCGCTGGCCACGCTGTCGGGCCTGGTGCTGGCGATCAAGTCGTGGATTGCCGCGCCGCCGGCCTACGGCGTGGGTGCCGCGGCGCTGCTGCTGGCCGCGGTGGCCGGTTATGCGTTCGTGCGCCGTCAGCGTCGTCTGCCGTACCCGTTGCTGGATTTCAGCGTGTTCCAGAACCCGGCGTTCCTGGCCGGCGCCTTGTCGGCGGTGTTCACCCTGTTCGCGCTGGCCGGGCTGCAGCTGGTCACCACCCAGCGCTTCCAGCTGGTGGCAGGCTTCAGCCCGTTGCATGCGGGGCTGCTGGTGTCGGTGGCCGCGCTCGGCAGCCTGCCCAGTGCGTTGCTGGGCGGCAGTCTGGTGCATCGGCTGGGCCTGCGGCCGCTGATCGCCGGTGGTCTGGGCATCGGTGCAGTGGGCGTGACGATGGTCGCGTTCGGGTTCCCGCTGGGGCTGGGCTGGGTGATTGCAGGTATGGCCATCACCGGTTTTGGCATGGGCGCGGCGATCTCGGTAGCGTCGGCGGCGATCCTCAACAACGTACCTGCCCACCGTGCCGGCATGGCATCGTCGGTGGAAGAAGTGTCCTACGAATTCGGTGGCCTGCTGGCGGTTGCGCTGCTGGGCAGCCTGAGCGCGGCGCTGTACGGCGCGTTCCTGCCGGTGACGGGGCTGCCCGATGCCGCGCGCGAGGGCTTCGTGCAGGCTGTGCACGTGGCCCGACAGACCGGGCCGGAGGCGTGGTTCGTGCAGGCCGCGGCGGCTTACGACCGCAGCTACCGCATCGTGCTGTGGGTGGTGGCCGCGGTGCTGGCGGTCGGCGCGATCATCACGGGCCGGTTGCTGCGTGGCCGTGCCGGAAGCCGCGAGGGGGCGGCCGATCGCGTAAAGTAGCGCGCATGAGAACCAGCAAGCGCCAACGTATCCTCGACGCCGCCGTGGCCGTCATCAATCGCGAGGGCGTGCGCGCGGTCACCTTCGAATCGGTGGCTGCCGAAGCGCAGTTGACCCGCGGCGGGCTGCTGTACCACTTCCCATCGCGTGAAGCGCTGCTGCGCGGGATCGACGAGCATCTGGTGCAGCAGTGGGAAGCGTCGATGGAAGTGCTGCTGGGCAAGCGCGCCGAAGAAGCCAGTGCGCTGGAGCGTTACCAGACCTTCGTGCGCGTTTCGGCGCAGAGTGCTACGCGGGCTGAGCTGTTGTTCATGCTGGAATCGATGGACCCGGAGGCCGGTGAACGCCCGTGGGCGCCGGTGATGGAGCGCTGGGCACCGGCGGCGCCGGCCAGCGTGGATGATGCGGCGGGGATGGACAGATTCGTGGCGCGGCTGGCCGCCGATGGGCTGTGGATCTATGAAGCCATGTATGAAGGCAAGCTGGAGCCGGCGCTGCGCGCGCAGGTGGCCGAGCGGATTGCCGGGTTGTTGGTGAAGCCGTAACGTCGAGCGGCTTTCGTAGCGTCGAGCTTGCTCGACGGCTTTTCGCGTGGAGCAGTCGAGCAAGCTCGACTCTACCGAGCGGGGCAGTCGAGCAAGCTCGACTCTACCGAGTGGGGCAGTCGAGCAAGCTCGACTCTACGGGCGTTCGGCGCTCAGGCGATCGTAGAGGCGGACCAGGTCGACCAGGGTGCGTGCGCCCAGCTTGCGCATCAGTTGGCCGCGCCGAACCTTCACCGTGATTTCGCTGACGCCCAGATCGGCGGCGATCTGTTTGTTCAAGCGGCCGGCAACCACGCCCTGCGCGACCTCGCGCTCGCCTGGGCTGAGAGTGGCCCAGCGTGCCTGCAGCGCGGCCGTTTCGTTGTGCTCGCTACGGCGCTGCCGGTCCTGCGCGATACCTTTCTGGATGGCGTCCAGCAACTGCTGGTCGCGGAACGGCTTGGTCAGGAACTCCAGCGCGCCGTCCTTGATGGCGTTCACACCCATGGCGATGTCGCCGTGGCCGGTGATGAACACCACCGGCAGGTGCAGCCCGTGGGCGGCCATCTGCCGGTGGAAGTCCAGGCCGCTCTGGCCGGGCATGCGTACGTCCAGCACCAGGCACGCCGGCGCATCCTCGCGCGCCGCGTCCAGGAACGCCTGGGTTGAAGCAAAGCTGCGTACCTGCAGCCCCATCGAGGCCAGCAGATCCTCCAGTGCCGCACGCACCGAGGCGTCGTCATCCACGACGTAGACCACGGCATCGGGTTCAGTGTGCGCGGCGCGGGTCATGTGCGGCGTCCTCCATGGCAGGTAGTTCGATGATGAAGCAGGCGCCGCCGCCACTGGCGCGCTCGGCGTGGATGCTGCCGCCATTGGCTTCCAGCATGCTGCGGCTCAGACTGAGGCCGAGGCCCAGACCGTCGGGCTTGGTGGTCCAGAATGCATCGAACACCTGTTCGATCGCTTCGCTGGGGAGGCCGACGCCGCGGTCGCGCACGCTCAGGCGCACGTGCCGGTCGCGCGCGTGGGTGAGCACGGACAGGCGGCGCTCGGGCAGCGGCGTGTTGGCCATGGCTTCGATGGCGTTCAGCAGCAGGTTGCCGATCACCTGCTGCACCTGCACGCGATCGGCCAGCACCGTGGGCAGCGTCGGGTCCAGCAGCGTGGCCACAGTGATGTGCTGGCGCTCCAGTTCGGCCTGCGACAGGGCCAGCATGTCCTGCACGGCCTGGTTCAGGTCGAACACTTCGCGCTGTGGCGCTGCGCCGCGGGTCAGTCCGCGCACCCGGGCGATCACGTCACTGGCACGGTGCGCGTCGGCCAGGATCCGCGCCAGTGCCTGCTGCGCCCGGTCCACGTTGGCCGGCTGCTGGGCCAGCCAGCGCTGCGCGGCCTCGGCACTGCTGGCGATGGCGGCCAGGGGCTGGTTCACCTCGTGCGCGATGGACGTGGTGAGCTCGCCCACGGTAGACGCACGGGCCACCCGCAGCAGCCGCGTCTGCGCGTCGTGCACGGCGGCCTTGGCTGCCTCCATCTTCAAGGACAGGTAGGTGGTGATGCCGATGACCAGGATGCCGATGGCGGTGTTCACCAGGCCGATGCGATAGGCCCCGGCGCGGGTGAGCAGGAAGCTGGCGATGGTCAACGCGACGCAGGCCAAGGCCAGGCCCAGCAGCGGGCGGGACAGCAGCCGCCGCGACATGGCAAGGATCAGTGCGGCGTAGAAGCAGGCGGCAGCGACGGCATAGTCGCTGAAGGTGTCCACCAGGAAGATCGCCGCCATGGCGACGATCAGGGCCAGGTAGACCAGCGGGCGGCGGAGCGGGGGGCGGGGCATCGGCAACGGTTCCCGGGCGGGCAGGCGCGAGGATAGCAAAGGCTGTTGGGGGCGCTGGCGGGCAGCGCGCCGGTCATTCTTCCAGAGTGGCATTCCAGAACCCCTGCAGCATGCCCGGTTGCGCTGCCAGCTCAGCCAGCACGGCGTCCAGTTCGGTGCCATCGACGGTAGTGGCGTACAGCACTGCTTCGATCTCCACGTCGCGCTCGCCGAACGGGCGCTGGTCTACGGCACGCACCGGGTACTGGGCCTGTTCCAGCAACAGCAGCAGGCGGTCCAGCACCTCGGCCTGCTGTTCGCGCTGGCAGACCACGTTGATGGCGTAGGTTGCTTCGCTGAAGGTTTCCGGCAGCGGCTGGCGCTGGATGCGGTTGACCACCGGCCGCAGCAGGGTGTTCGAGGCGAGGACGAAGACGGCGGCCAGCAGCGCTTCGGGGAACAGCTTCAGCCCCGCACAGGCGCCGACTGCGGCCGAACCCCACAGCGTGGCGGCGGTGTTCAGGCCCGATATCTGGGCGCCGTCCTTCATGATGGCGCCAGCGCCGAGGAAGCCAACGCCGGAAATCACGTAGGCGACCACGTGCAGCGGCGAAGGCGTGCCGCCGTGCAGTCCGTGATAGCGCAAGGCCAGATCGACGAATACCGCGGCGCTGACCGCGACCAGGGTGTTGGTACGCAGACCGGCGGTGCGCTGGCGCACTTGCCGTTCCAGACCGATGGCGCCACCCAGCACGAAGGCGGTGGACAGGCTGAGCAGGGATGCCAGGGTGGCGCCGGCATCGAATGCCGGCAGGTGCAGATCGAGGTTCATGGGGAGTAGCCCTCTACAGGTCGGCGCCGGTCAGGGGTGATGAAGTACGCATGCGGCGACGCTGCCTACCTGCAGGCGGACACGCGGACTGCTGCCGATGCACAGCGGCTTCATGGTTTCGCGCAGTGGCGCAGGCAGGTGGCGCAGTACCGTGATGCGTTCGCCCATGGGCAGCAGCGAAAGGGCGTCGGCCACCACGCGCGGTGAGCCCAGCGCCAGCGCACGCGCGAACAGCACCGGGCCGTGCTGCAGCAACTGGCTGCGCAGCGCTGGTACCGCGCGTTCGCCGATCAGACGACGCAGGGTGATGTAGAGGATCTTGTAGGACATGGGCGGGCTCCGGGCAGGTGATGCCCGCAGCCCCGGTCACGCAAGGTGATGCGAACCGGCTGCCAGACACCAGCAGAGAAGGACAAGGGGGCGGGGCGCGCGCGCAGCGCACCCGACAGGATCGGGATCCATCTTCGACTCCGCAGTGGATGCAGGTCGGTATTGTCCGCCGCTGGCCGTGCCCGGCCTAGAGGCCCGTGGTACAGCGCGGGTATACGTGGGTATATCCGCGCGTGCGGGGCATGTGGGGTTTTCGTAGCGTCGAGCTTGCTCGACGGCTTTTCGCGTGGAGCAGTCGAGCA
>NZ_JACVUD010000151.1:0-5455 GCF_016624905.1 Stenotrophomonas sp. S49
CTATCCCCGTAATCTGCCCGCGGGGGGGGGGGGGGGGGGGGCAGGACCGCAGGCGCCATGGATGGCGCCTACGAGCCCCCATGGTGGGTTTACGGCGTGTCCTGCCCACCCACACCGCCCCGCGATCCCACGCAATGCAGCTGTTGCTGTTGCTGTTGCTTTGGCCGTTGCTCTGAGCAGGTGCAGGGTGCAGCCCTGCCGATACCCCCCCTAGATCTCGCTGGGGGAAAGACCGTACTGCTCGGCGAAACGCTTGCTGAAGCTGGCGGCGGAGCGATAGCCCGCGCGGGCGGCCACGGTCTTCAGCGGCAGGTCGGTGGTGTACAGCAGGTTCATGCCGTGGGCCAGGCGCGCTTCGGTCAGCAGTTGGCGCAGGCTGGTCTGTTCGGCCGCCAGGCGGCGGCGCAGGGTGGCGCCGCTCAGCGCGAACTGCGCTTCCACATCGCGTGATTGCCAGTCGCGCGCGGGGTCGGTGGCGATGCGGTCGCGGATCTGTTCGCCCAGCGTGGGCGTCTGTGGCAACAGCAGGTTGCCGTGGCCCCTGCGGCACCACGCCAGGACCAGGCTGGCCAGCGCCAGGCGTGCTTCGCTGTAGTGGCCGTCCTGCAGGTGCTGGCGCCACTGACGCAGCAGGGGGCCGTGATCGTGCAGTGCGAGCCGCGCCACGCTGGCACCCGGTGCCGGCAGCGGTTCGTTCCACAGCGTACGGGCTGCGGCCAACGCTTCGGCGCAGAGCGGCACGATGGCACTCAGGTAGCGCCCGGTGCGTGGGTCGGGGGTGTTCACCACATCGATGCGGCAGCGCTGGGTGACCAGCAGGATGTCGCCCGGTGCGTACTCCAGCGATTGGTGCGCGGTGCGCACCTGCTTGCGGCCCTCCAGCAGGATGGCGAACTGCGGCTGCGGAATCTCAACCGAACTGGCGCCGTGTTCGCGCCGCGCGGTGATGCAGGCGTAGCCTTCGGCGCGCTCGCAGTGGGCCAGGCTGGCCAGTTCGGCCAGTAGCGCGGTGGCGGGGGGCGGTTGGCCGGTCATGTGATGTGTGCGCCCAGCAGGCGGCCGATCGCGGCGGCCGCGGCCATCGCCACTGCGCCCCAGACCATCACCCGCAGGGCGCCGCGTACCGGCGCGGCACCGCCGGCGTGGGCGGCCAGCGCACCGGTCACGCACAGGCCCAGCAGGGTGGCGATGGTGGTCATGGCGGCAACCCGCTCTGCGGCCGCCAGCAGCGCGGTGACGACCGGCAGCGCTGCGCCGCAGGTGAAGGCCGCCGCCGACGCCAGCGCCGCCTGCAGCGGTCGCGCGCGCAGCGTATCGGTGATGCCCAGTTCGTCGCGCGCATGTGCGCCCAGTGCATCGTGGGCGGTGAGCTGTTCGGCCACCTGCCGCGCCAGTGCCGGCTGCAGGCCGCGGTGGCGGTAGATGGCGGCCAGTTCGTCCAGCTCGCTGTGCGGGTCTTCGAGCAGTTCGCGCTTTTCCACGGCCAGGTCGGCCGCTTCGGTATCGGCCTGGGTCTGCACCGAAACGTATTCGCCGGCGGCCATCGACATCGCGCCGGCCACGGTGCCGGCAATGCCAGTGGCCAGCACGGTGCTGGCCGATGCGCCACCGGCGGCCACGCCCACCACCAGGCCGGCCACCGAGACGATGCCATCGTTGGCACCCAGCACGGCGGCGCGCAGCCAGCCGACACGGTCGGTCCGGTGCAGCTCGGGGTGTCGTGAATGGCGACTCATGCGCGCCAGTGTACGAGGGTCAAGGGGCCGTCGGTAGGATGCTGAAACCCGTCACAGTGGCATGACGCGGTGAACCGCCACGCTATAGTGCGCCCTTGCGATGGAAGGCCCTGGGCCCCACATCCCCAGCCCCCTGCACAGCGAGCCACCCCCTTGTCGAGCCCCAGCCACGTCGCCGATACGCCCATTACCGACCGCACGCAGCTGGTCGAGGTGCTTGCCTCCGGTGAAAAGCCCCGCGCGCAGTGGCGCATTGGTACCGAGCACGAGAAGTTCGGCTTCCGCCTGGACGATCTGCGCCCGCCCACCTACGACGGTGATCGCGGCATCGAGGCGCTGCTCAACGGCCTGGTGCGCTTTGGCTGGGAACCGGTGCAGGAAAACGGCAACACCATCGCCCTGCTGCGCGACAGCGCCTCGGTGACGCTGGAACCGGCCGGGCAGCTGGAACTGTCCGGTGCGGCGCTGGAAACCATCCACCAGACCTGCGTGGAAACCGGCACGCATCTGAATGAAGTGGCACAGGTGGCCGGCGAGCTGCAGCTGGGCTTCCTGGGCATGGGCTTCCAGCCCAAGTGGACGCGCGATGAGATGCCGTGGATGCCCAAGGGCCGCTACAAGATCATGCGCAACTACATGCCCAAGGTCGGTTCGCTGGGCCTGGACATGATGACCCGCACCTGCACGGTGCAGGTGAACCTGGACTACGCCACCGAAGCGGACATGGTGAAGAAGTTCCGTGTGTCGCTGGCGCTGCAGCCGATCGCCACCGCGCTGTTTGCCGATTCGCCGTTCACCGAAGGCAAGCCGAACGGCTACCTGAGCTATCGCTCGCACATCTGGACCGACACCGACGCCGACCGCACCGGCATGCTCGACTTCGTGTTCGAGGATGGCTTTGGCTACGAGCGTTACGTCGACTACCTGCTGGACGTGCCGATGTACTTCTCTTACCGCGATGGCATCTACCACGACGCCAGCGGGCAGAGCTTCCGCGATTTCATGCAGGGCAAGCTGCCGGTGCTGCCGGGTGCGCTGCCGACCCTGCGCGACTGGTCGGACCACATGACCACCGCGTTCCCGGAAGTGCGCCTGAAGAAGTACCTGGAAATGCGCGGTGCCGACGGTGGCCCGTGGAGCCGCCTGTGTGCGCTGCCGGCGTTCTGGGTGGGCCTGCTGTACGACGATGCCTCGCTGGACGCGGCCTGGGACCTGGTGCGTGACTTCACCCTGGCCGAGCGCCACGCGCTGCGCGATGGCGTGCCGAAGTACGCCATGGGCCTGCCGTTCCGCAACGGCACCGTGCGCGACCTGGCCCGCGAAGCGGTGAAGATTTCCGTGGAAGGCCTCAAGCGCCGCGCCGCGCGCAATGCCGATGGCCAGGACGAAAGCAAGTTCCTGGACGTGCTGCAGGAAATCGTCGAATCGGGCCTGACCCCGGCCGAACGCAAGCTGGCGCTGTTCCATGGCCGCTGGCACGGCGACGTGGATCCGGTGTTCCGCGAGTTTGCGTATTGATTGCATTTCGGTAGCGCCGGGCCATGCCCGGCGGTCCGGACCATGAAGAAACCCCGGCAGTGCCGGGGTTTTTTCGTTCCATCACCGCGGCGATCAGGCCTTGATGGTGGCCATGTCGATCACGAAGCGGTAGCGCACATCGTTCTTGGCCATGCGCTCCCAGGCGTCGTTGACGTTCTTGATGTCGATCACTTCGACGTCGGCCACGATGCCGTGCTCGGCGCAGAAGTCCATCATTTCCTGGGTTTCGGCCATGCCGCCGATGGCCGAGCCGGTCACGTGCTTGCGGCCGAAGATCACGCTGGCGCCCATCAGTGCGGGGTCCAGTTCGGTGATCACGCCGACCAGGCACATGGTGCTGTCGCGCTTGAGCAGGCTCATGTACGGATTGGTGTCATGGCTGACCGGCACCGTGTTGAGCAGGAAGTCGAAGCTGTTGGCGTGGGCCTTCATCTGCGCCGGATCGCGCGAGACCAGCACTTCGTCGGCGCCCAGGCGCTTGGCGTCGGCACCCTTTTCCGGGGTGGTGGTGATCATCACCACGTGCGCGCCCAGGGCCTTGGCGAACTTCACGCCCATGTGGCCCAGGCCACCCAGACCGATCACGCCGACCTTCTGGCCGGGGCCGACCTTCCAGTGGCGCAGCGGCGACCAGGTGGTGATGCCAGCGCACAGCAGCGGCGCGGCAGCCTTCAGGTCCAGCTTCTCGGACACCTTCACCACGAAGCGCTGTTCCACCACGATGTGGTCGGAATAGCCGCCCTGGGTCAGTTCGCCCGTGACGCGGTCGCGGCTGTTGTAGGTGTAGGTCGGGCCCTTTTCGCAGTACTGCTCCAGGTCGTGGTCGCAGGCATCGCAGTGGCGGCAGGAATCGACCATGCAGCCGACGCCGGCGAAATCACCGGCCTTCAGCGTGGTCACGCCCGGGCCGACTTCCACCACGCGGCCGATGATCTCGTGGCCCGGCACCATCGGGTACTCGGCGCCGCCCCAGTCGTCGCGGGCCTGGTGCAGGTCGGAATGGCAGATGCCGCTGTACAGCACTTCGATGCGCACATCGTTGGCGCCGACGGCGCGGCGTTCAAAGCTGATGGGTTCGAGCGGGGCGGTGTTGCTGCGCACCGCATAACCGAGGGCGAGGGACATGGGGAATCCTTGGCGGGGTTTGTCGAAAGGCGTTTTACAATACGCCCCTCGCGCGGGGGTAAGAACCCCGGATATCGGCATGATTCATCAAGTGGGACTGCACAATCATGGCCACTGACAACCTGACCCACCTGGCCGCGTTCGCCGCCGTGGCCCGGCACCGCAGCTTCCGCCGGGCCGGGGCCGAGTTGGCCCTGTCCACCTCGGCGGTGAGCTACGCGATCCGTGCGCTGGAAGAGCGGCTGGGCGTGGGCCTGTTCCACCGCACCACCCGCAGCGTGGCCCTGACCGAGGCCGGCCAGCGGCTGCTGCAGCGGCTGCAGCCGGCGCTGGGCCAGGTGCACGAGGCGCTGGAGGAAATGAACCAGTTCCGGGCCAGCCCCACCGGCCTGCTGCGCATCAACGCCGCGCGCGCGGCTGTGCCGACCCAGCTCGGCCCGCGCCTGACCCGCTTCCTGCATGCGCACCCCGATGTGCGCCTGGAGCTGACCGAGAACGACGGCCTGGTGGATATCGTGGGCGAAGGCTACGACGCCGGCGTGCGCCTGCATGAGTTCGTGCCCGAGGACATGGTGGCGGTGCCACTGGGGCCGGCGCTGCGCGGCATGATCGTCGCCTCACCGGACTACCTGCGGCGGCACCCGGCCCCGCAGCACCCGCGTGACCTGCTGGAGCACGAGTGCATCCGCTTCCGCTTCGCCAGCGGGCATCTGTACAAGTGGCAGTTCGACCGCGGCGGTGAATCGCTGGACATCGACGTACGCGGGCGGCTGACGCTGAGCGAGCAGACCACCATCATCCGCGCGGTGATCGATGGCTTCGGCCTGGCGTATGTGCTGGAAGATGCCGCCCGCCCGCATATCGAGGCCGGGCGCATGGTGGCGGTACTGCAGGACTGGAGCGAGCCGTTCGCCGGCTTCGTGCTGTATTACCCCAAGCAGCGGCAGATGGCGTCGGCGCTGCGCGCGTTCGTGGACATGTTGCGGGAGTGAAGCGCAGCAATGCAGTAGCAACTGTCTTGTCAGGGGCTGCCGAGGGCCACCTCGGCGTCCCGC
>NZ_JACVUD010000152.1:0-5430 GCF_016624905.1 Stenotrophomonas sp. S49
CCCTCCCCGCCAATGGCGGGCCGCACCGGGCCGGGGCCCGCCGGGGGGGGGGGCCCCCCCCGCGGGCCCGCCCCCCCCGCTACCGGGTAGTGATGGTAGCGCCGGGCCATGCCCGGCGGATCGCCTTACATGGACGGCGCGCCGGCGTCCGCCACGCCCGGTGCCAGCGCCTTGGCTTCGGGGAACAATGCGAAGCGCACACCGACCAGGCCCATCAGCGCTTCATCGCGCGCCTTGCAGGCGGCTACGTTGCCCACGCGCCCCAGCGAGGCATCCAACCGTTCACGCAGCGCTTCGCTGGCGGCGATCGGTCGACGTGCCGCCACCTGGCGCCGGTAGTGCGCGGCCAGTTCTTCCAGGATGTGTTCCACCGCTTCGCGGCTGCGTTCCGGCAGTTCCAGCCGGGCACGGCGCAACTGCAGGATGTTCAGACCGATGCGCGCCTCGTTGAGCATGTCCACCGAGGCGATGTCGCTGCCTTCCGGCGTTGCCGCCAGGCGCGGCGCCAGCAGACCCAACAGATCCAGCATGCGCGCGGCGAAGCGCTGGCGATCCTGCTGGCCGCGCCCTTCGGCGGCCTCGGCCAGCGTGGTCCAGCCTTGCCGTACCAGCCGGCGCGCTGTCCATTCGGCACCCACCGAACGGAACAGGCGGGTCATCACCACGGCAAAGCCAATACCGATGAACATCGCGATGGACGAGTTCAGGAAGCTCTGGATGTTGGCGCTGTAGGTGTTCTGCAGGCTCAGCAGCGCGGCCAGGTTCACCGTCAGCGGCAGCGCGAACAGCGCGCTCTTGGGGTGGTGCAGCAGCAGGCCCAGCGGCAGGAACGCCACCGCCAGCACCAGCGCCAGCAGGCCGAAGTCATGCACGGCCGGGAATACGCCGAACAGATACACGCCGGCCACCAGTGACGCGACGATGGCCCAGACCAGGAACGAGACCATGCTCGGCGCCGGATCATCCTGCGCGGCGAAGAAGGCCGCCGTGACCGCCGCCATCATCGCGCCGTTGCCACCGCCTTCCCAGCCCAGGCCAATCCACAGCACGCAGTAGCTCATCAGGGCCACGCCGGCGCTCAGCGCGGAGAACAGCGCCATGCCGTAGTCCACGTGCTTGTCGGTGGCCACGCGCTCGGTGCGGATGCGGTAGTGCGCACGGTCCAGTGGTGCGGTGCCGTGGTCGATGGCGTGCTGCAGGGTGCGGCAGTCCTGCCACAGGTCGACCAGCTCCTCCAGGCGCAGCAGCAGGCTGGCCAGCTGCAGGTGCTGCAGGTCGCGGTCCACCTGCGGCTTCAGGGCGCTGATGCGGGCGTGCAGGCGCGCATAGTCGCTGGCGCTGGCAGGGGTGTCGATCCACGCGCGGATATCGTCCACCAGTTCCGGCAGGCCCTGCGGCAGCACCTGGCCGTGGCTGCGCAACGCGCTCAAGCGGTCGGCAATGGACGACAGCACCGGCAGCAACAGCAGCATGCGCTCACGCAGCCGTTCCATCGAAACGGCGGAGCCGGCATGGCGTGGATCGTCGCGGCGCAGGAACTCGATCAGGGCCTCGAACTGCACCAGATCGGCGGCCAGCCGGTTGCGCGGTGCATGCGCGCGGCCGCGCTCCAGGATCTGCCGGCACCACTGCGCGGCGTCCTCCATCCAGTTGTTGATGCGCCCGCGCAGCATCGGCCGCACCGAGGCGGGGAACAGCAGCGAAGCGAACAACACCGCCACCACCGTGCCGAGGATGATCTCCTCACTGCGCGCCACCACCGTGTCGAAGATGGTTTCCGGTGAGGTGACGGCCGGGAAGCCGATGAAGGCGGTGGTGTAGCCGGCCAGCAGGAACGCATAGCCGCGTGGGCCGCGGTTGAGCAGGGCCAGGAACAGGCAGGCGGCCAGCCAAAGCGACATCGCCGCGCTCAGCACCATCGGCGTTTCCACCAGCGCCGGCAGTACCAGCAGGGTGGCCAGGCCGGCCACCAACGTACCGACGATGCGGTACACGCCCTTGGCCCGGGTCGGGCCCAGCAGCGGCTGGCTGACGATGTACACCGTGCCCATCGCCCAGTACGGGCGGGACAGGTTGCCGGCCATGGCGATGTACAGCGCCGCGATCGCGGCCAAGTAGGTCTTGATCGAAAACAGCCACGCCTGGCGGTCGGTCAGTCCGTCCATCGCTTATTTCGCCGGGGCCTGTGCGGTGGCGGGGGCAACCGTGGTCTGCCAGCCGCCGCCCAGCGCCAGGAACAGATGGATCTGGTCGCGCGACACCTGTGCTTCGGCGGCGGCCAGGGTGGCATCGCTGGTGGCCAGGCTGCGGTCGGCATCCAGGCTGGACAGGTACGGCGTGCGCCCGCCCTGGTACAGCCGCCGGTTCTGCTCGGCAGCCAGCGCGGCCTGCTGCTGCGCTTCGCGCAGCGACTGCAGGCGGCGCAGGTCCTGCGCATAGCGGTCCAGCGCGGTCTGGGTCTCGCGCAGGGCCTGCAGCACCGCATGGTCGAACTCAGCCAGCGCGGCATCGGCACCGGCTTCGGCGGCGTGGATGCGCGCATGCGTACCCGAAGACGGCAGCGTCCAGGAGATCAGCGGGCCAATCGACCACTGCTGGGTCATCGGCGTACCGAAGTCTTCCAGCAGGCCGGCCGCGCCGAGCGAGGCGCCCAGGCGGATGTCCGGGTACAGCTCGGCCGTGGCCACGCCGATGCGCGCCGTGGCCGAAGCCAGCTTGCGTTCGGCCTGGCGGATATCGGGGCGGCGCTGCAGCAGGGCGCGGCCATCACCCACCGGCAGCGGCTGCGCCAGGCGCGGCGCATCGGCGCAGTCGATCACCCCGGCAGGCAACTGGCCAGGGGTCTGGCCCAGCAGAGCGGCCAGCGAATAGGCCGCGGCCGATCGCTGTGCGCGCAGCGGCGGCAGCGCGGCCTCCAGCAGGGCGACCTGGGCGTTGGCGCGGGCCAGTTCCGGCGGCGTGCCACGGCCGGCATTGATCAGCCGCTGGGTGACCGAACGGCTGCGCTGCTGCAGTTGCAGCGAATGCTCGGCCACGTGCAGTTCGTGGTTGGCGTGGCAGATTTCCAGGTAGCTGTCGGCCACTTCGGCCACCACGCTCACCTGGGCCAGGTCGCGCGCGGCGGCCACCGATTGTTCGTCGGCGTGTGCTGCTTCGGCACCGCGCTTGAGCTTGCCGAACAGATCGAACTGGTAACTGACGGCGAACTTGCCGTCGGCCAGGTTGATCACCGGCAGTTCGTGTTCCTGCAGGAAGGCCTCGGCTGACAACTGCGCGCGGCTGACCCCGGCCTCGGCCTCGTACTCGAAGCCACCGGCATCCATCGCCTGCTCGTACACGGCGGCGGCACGGCGCAGGTGCGCATCAGCCGCCTTCAGCTCGACGTTGTCGCGCAGCGCCTGGGTGATTAGCCCGTCCAGCACCGGGTCGTTGTACAGCGACCACCAGCGGTCGGGCAGCGCCTGGTTGGCGGCCACGTCCGGGTTCTGGGTGTCGATGAAGGCCGCATTGGCCTGCGGGCGCTTGAACGCCGAGCCGTCCGGCAGGGCGTAGTCCGGGCCCACGGTCTTGCAGGCCGCCAGGCTGGCCAGGGCGACGATCAGGCCGAGACGGGGCAGGGCGGTGTTCACAGGCCCGCCTGTGTCGGCGTGGCGCCGGCCTTGTCAGCGTGTTTGCTGTGGGTGTCGACGGTCACTGTCGCGGTACGGCCGGAGATCAACTGCACGCCCTCGGGGACCTCGTCGATGGCGATGCGCACCGGGATGCGCTGCGCCAGCCGTACCCAGTCGAAGGCCGGGGTCACGTTCGGCAGCAGGCTGCTGCCGTTGCTGCGGTAGCGGTCTTCAATGCCGGCGGCGATGCTTTCCACGTGGCCGGTCAGCGCGATGTCCTCGCCCATCAGGCGGATGTCCACGCGCTGGCCCGGGGCCACGCCGCGCAGGCGGGTTTCCTCGAAATAGCCATCGATGCGGAACGAGCCGGTATCCAGCAGCGCCAGCACCGGCTTGCCGGCCACCACGTAGTCGCCCACCCGCATGGTGCGGTCGTTCACCCGGCCATCGGCCGGGGCGCGCACTTCGGTGCGGGCCAGGTTCAACTCGGCCAGATCCACGGCGGCCTGTGCGGTGGCCAATGCGGCCTGCGCGGCCTGCAGCTTGGCCCGGCGCACTTCGGCGTCTTCGGCGGCCACCAGGTCCTGCAGGCTGCGGTCGCGGCCGATCTCGCGGCGCAGCTGGGCCACCGAGGCCTGGCGTTCGGCCAGGCTGGCGCGGGCCTGTTCCAGGGCGATGCGGTAGCGCGCGCGGTCGACCACGAACAGCAGATCGCCCTTCTTCACGGCCTGGTTGTCGGCCACGTCCACGGCCTCCACCAGCCCGGAGACATCCGGCGCCACCTGCACCACGTCGGCACCGACGTGGGCATCGCGGGTCCAAGGCTCATCCATGTAATAGACCCAGAGCTGGCGCAGTACCAGCAGGGCGACGATCACGGCGGCACCGGTGAGCAGCACCGGCAGGGTCTTTTTCACGATCTTGTTCACGATTGCATCCAACGCAGAAGGTGGAACAGCGCACCCAGCACGATGCCGTACAGGGCCAGGTTGAACAGTGGCGGGTGCCAGACATGGCGATAGGCGCCGGCACGCTGCAGCAGCGCGTGCAGGCCGCTGTTGACCAGGTAGGCCAGCAGCATCAGCCCGAGCAGGGTCGGGACGAACACTCCGTGGAGACTGAATTCACCGGGCATCGGTAGGGGGCGGTAGTAGGGAAGGGGGAGGAGCAACAACAACAACGCGACAACGCCGCTGGCGCGTCCACGGCAGCGGCGCACGCAGGGGCAGTGCGGGCTTACGTGATGCGGTCGGCGGCCTCGCCCAGCAGGCGCCATGCCTTCAGCACGGCGTGCAGTTCATCCATGGTCAGTTCGCCGAATACGTCCTGGCGCAGGCCGATCAACTGTTCTTCCAGCTCGCGCACCAGGGTCTGGCCTTCATCGGTCAGCCACAGCAGGTTGGCGCGGCGGTCGCTGGCATCGCTTTCGCGGCGGACCAGATCGCTGGCGCACAGCTTGTCCAGCAGGCGCACCAGCGAGGGACCTTCCATGCCCAGTTGCTGGGCCAGCGCCACCTGGCGGATGCCACCGCCTGAGCGGCCGATCATCAGCAGGGGCATGGTGCAGGCGGTGGAGATGCCGTAGCTGCCCAACCGGCTGTCGGCCAGGCGCTGCCACTGCCGCCCTGCGTACAGCAGGCCGGAGCTGAGCTGCATCTGCAGCCGGGTGCGCTCGTCGAGGGGTCGGCCCATAAGAGATAGATAGGATACTACTAATTTCATTCCTATCAATAGGTTTTGCTGAATGGGTGATTGGGGGTGGGTCGGTGTACTGAGGAAAGCGTTGCGCCTGCCTGGTGTCGGGTGGGGCAGCGGGGGC
>NZ_JACVUD010000153.1:0-5130 GCF_016624905.1 Stenotrophomonas sp. S49
CCCCCCCCCCCCCCCCCCCCCCCCCCCCCCCCCCCCCGCCATCCCACGGATAGCCTGCTCTTGACGTTGACGTTGACGTTGACGTTGACGTTGCCGTTGACGGTAGCGGGTGCAGGACGCAGCCCTGCCTGCCCCCTCCCCTTCCCTGAACAGGGGTTTTTGCGTGAGGTCTCAGGCTTCGGTTAGACTATGGAGGTCTGCAGCGGCCGTCCGTTTCCCTTCGGGATCGCCGGCGACCGGGGTCCGCCCCTTCGCCCGCCCCCACTCCGACACCGTTCGTCACGCATTCCAGCCTGTGCTCCGCGCCGGCTGCACCCAACTTCTCGCAGCGCGGTTCACGGGAACGCTCCGAGTCAGCCGATCAGTTTGATCTGCCCCCGCCTGTCCGATCGGTCAGGCGTTTCTTGTACTTGGAGCAAACTCAATGTCTTTTGAATCGCTGGGCCTGGCGCCCTTCCTGCTGCGTGCGCTTGCCGAGCAGGGCTACGAAAACCCGACCCCGATCCAGCAGCAGGCTATCCCGCTGGCGCTGGCCGGTCGCGACCTGCTGGCCGGCGCACAGACCGGTACCGGCAAGACCGCCGCCTTCGGCCTGCCGCTGCTGCAGCACCTGGGCACCGCATCGCAGGAAGTGCGCAGCGGCCCGCGCAAGCCGCGCGCGCTGATCCTGGCCCCCACCCGCGAACTGGCCACCCAGGTGCACGACAGCCTGCGCGGCTACAGCAAGTACCTGCGCATTCCCAGCGCCTGCATCTACGGTGGCGTGGGCATGGGCAACCAGCTGGACATCCTGCGCCGTGGCGTGGATCTGCTGGTGGCCTGCCCGGGCCGCCTGATCGACCACCTGGAGCGCCGCAGCATCGACCTGTCCGGCATTGAACTGCTGGTGCTGGACGAAGCCGACCGCATGCTGGACATGGGCTTCCTGCCGTCCATCAAGCGCATCCTGGCCAAGCTGCCGAAGCAGAACCGCCAGACCCTGCTGTTCTCGGCCACCTTCGAGGACAACATCCGCCAGCTGGCGCTGGAGTTCATGCGCAACCCGGAACAGATCCAGGTGACGCCGAAGAACACCGTGGCCGAAACCATCACCCACCGCGTGCATCCGGTCGACGGCGGCCGCAAGCGCGACCTGCTGCTGCACCTGCTGGCGCAGGACAGTCGCGAGCAGACCCTGGTGTTCGCCCGTACCAAGCACGGCAGCGACAAGCTGGCTGCGTTCCTGGAAAAGTCCGGCATCAAGACCGCGGCGATCCACGGCAACAAGAGCCAGGGCCAGCGCCTGCGTGCACTGGGCGATTTCAAGGCCGGCCGGGTGACCGTGCTGGTGGCTACCGATATCGCCGCGCGCGGCATCGACATCAACGAACTGCCGAAGGTGATCAACTTCGATCTGCCGATGGTGGCCGAAGATTACGTGCACCGCATTGGCCGCACCGGCCGCAACGGCGCCACCGGCCAGGCGATTTCGCTGGTCGCACAGGATGAAGTGAAGCTGCTGCGCGCGATCACGCGTCTGCTGGGCCGCGACATGGATATCCGCGATGTGCCGGGCTTCGAGCTGCAGGTGCCGATCCGCTGGGGCAACAGTGCGCCGGGCAAGGCCGAGCACGAAACCGGCGAACGCGCCCCGCGCAAGAGCCACGCCCGTCGCCCGCACGGCGATGCGCCGCGCCACGCGCATGCCGGCCCGAAGAAGCCGGGCGGCGGCCGTCGCGAAGGCGGTGGTAATGGCCAGCAGCGTGCAGGTGCGGGCGCCGGCCAGGGCCAGCGTCGTGGCGGTGGCGGCAATGGCGGCGGCCGCGGTCGTGGCCAGGGCGGCAACGGCGGTGGTCGCGCCGGCTGATCCTGGCTGACGGTTGATGCGCTTCCCGCTGCGCGGGGGCTATCGAGGGACGGCGCTGAGGCGCCGTCCTTTTTTTTGGCTGGCTACCGGGGGGTAGAGCACGCGGCAGGCTCTACCTGAGCGCTAGGACGCGGGGCGGCGCAAAACACGCCCTTAACCCATCCATGGGGGCTCGTAGGCGCCTTGCTCGTGTGCGCAATCGTGCGCACACGGCAAGACCGGAGTTGGGCGTCCTGCCCAACCCGCCCGAGGCATGCCTCGGGCCCATGGCGCCTGCGGTTTTGCGCCGCCCCCGCGTCCCAGCGCTGCAGACATTTCCAGCGCCTTCTTGTCCCGCCGGGTAGCCGGGAGAAGAAAGATCAAGTTCAAATTCAAGTTCAAAAACAAAAGCCGAAGCAGGAGCTTCGGCTTTTGCTTCTGCTTTTGCCCTTGCTCCCGCCTTGGGGCTTGATGCGTCCGCGCCCGCAGGAAACTGTCAGGGGAGGACGGAGGGGTTGCGCAGGACCGCAGGCGCCATGGATGGCGCCTACGAGCCTACAGGGACGTACTTGCGGCGTGTCCTGCGCAGCCCCTCCGTCCTCCCAACGCCGGCATTACAAAGGCGCCAAACGTCTCAACCCCGCGCTTTACTGGGATTCACCAGATTCCCGAAGAAGATCGCGTTGATCAGCAGGCGATCCGTGCCGTGCCAGTACTTGCGGTGCGCCGGATCATCGGCAAACAACACCACGCTGCCCTGCCCCTGCGCCGATACCAGCAGCCAGGCACTGCCCGCCACGCGGCTGCGGTTGCGCTCGGACAGATAGCCGTTCACCCGCGGCGGGCTGTCGATGCGCACCACCGTAGAGAACGGATTGGCACTGGGCTGCAGCACCACGGCATTTTCCTTGTTCACCGCCAGCGGCCGGCGCGGTACGCCGAAGGCCAGCGGGTGCGAGGTATCGGCGTCGGCGCTGAGGATGTTGCCGCTGACCCGCTCGATCGCGGCGATGTCGCGCTGGTCGCCGAACGCGCGACGGCTCTCGTCGGCGGCATCCTCATCCTTGCCCAGCGTTTCGCCTTCGGCCAGTTTCTGTTCGATCGCCCACTTCGAGGCGCTGCCGTAGGTCACCAGCGAACCGCCCGCCTGCACCCAGCGCTTCAGCGCGGCCACCGCTGTGGCATCCACGCCGGCGTAGTTGCCGCTAGAGAGGACCAGGGTGGTGTAGCGATCCAGCGGCGCCTTGCCCAGCTGCTGCGGGTCCAGCTTGCTGGCCGGCAGATGCAGTTGCTGGTCCAGCAGGAACCACGCCGAGCCGATCTCGGTGGCGGTCACGCCCTCGCCCATCACCAGCGCGACCGCCGGCTTGCGCAGTGCCTTGACGCTGTCGCTGCCCAGATCGATGCCATCGCGACTGCGGCCGCTGGCCAGTGCGTGGGCCTGCACGCCGGCGCTGCGCGTGGCCGCATTCACGGCATCCAGCAGTGCCGCGCCCTGCAACGACTGCCCCGCTACGGGAATCACGATGCTGCCTGCGGCGAAGGCCACATCACCCTGCGCCGTTCCCGCGGTGAACGGCTTGAACGCGGCACGCGCCAGCACGCCCTTGCCCTGCAGTTCGGCCAGGGCACGGCCGGCGTTGTAATCGCGCCAGTCAATGACATACGCGAAAGTTGCCTGGCCACCGACCACGCCACCGCCTGCGGCCGGCAGTTCGGTCACCGCGGCGCCCCCGTCGATGCGGCTGCGGCTGCCGGCGAAGGCCACGCCATAGGCCGGCGCGATCGCATAGCTGGTGCTGCCGTAGAACACATCGCCCTTGATCGGCGGGGTTTCGGCGAAGATCGAATGCACCAGGCGGAACTGCGCCTGCTGCACCGGCACCACGTAGGCGCTGCCTGCGCTGAAGCTCTGGCCATCGACGGTGACATCGCGCGTCAGCGCATGCACATCGATCCGGTGCAGCAGCAACAGCTCAAGCAGACGACGGGTCAACGCCGGATCATGTGCATCGCCGAACACGAAGCTCTTTACCGGCTGCTGGCCGGCCTGCTTCAGTGCGCTCTGGAAGAAGCTCTTCTGCAGATCGAACAGGCCACTGCGCTCGGTGACTGCGCCGCGCACGGTGCCCAAGCCGGTGGCCACCTGGTTGCGGATGGTGAACGGGAAGGTCAGCAGACCGTTCACCGATTCCTGCACGCGCCCACGCGAGCTGGCCTGTTCCACCGTCACCCCCACCGCACCGTGGAAGTCGGGATAGGTGGAGCCGTAGACCGGGGAGAAGTTGTCGTAGTTTTCGCCGGTGTAGTACAGCGATCCCAACGCATCCAGTGACTGCGCGTGGTACTTGGCGAGCGTCTTGTTGAATTCATACGAGGCCGCCGGAATCAACGGGCTGTGCATGCTCTTCGGCGACGGCTCGAAATAGTAGGTGTTGTCCTTGCCCATCTCGTGGAAGTCGATCTGCACGTTCGGGTACCACCGGTGGAACACCTCCACCTTGGGCCTTGAATCGCGCTGGGTCAGGGCCAGCCAGTCACGGTTGAGATCGGTGAAGTAGTGGTTGGTGCGGCCCTGCGGGAAGGGTTCGACGTGTTCCTTGTCGGCCGGGTCGGCCGAGGCCGGGTCCGAGGCCCAGGCGTTGTGCCAGTTGGCGGCGCGATCGCGGCCATCGGGGTTCTGCGCCGGGTCGAACAGCACCACCGCCTGCTGCAGCCACTGCTGGGTTTCGGCGCTGCGGTTGGCCACCAGGTAGTAGGCGGTCAGCATGGCCGCTTCACCGCTGGAAGTTTCGTTGCCGTGCACGCTGTAGCCCAGCCACACCACCACCGGGCTGTCACCGGCGGCGCTGCGCGGCTGCGCCGGATCGACCAGGGTCGCGTGCTGCTGGCGGATCTGCTCCAGCCGGCCCTGGTTGCTGGCAGCGGTGACGGTGGCGATCAGCAGCGGGCGGCCTTCGTAGCTGCGGCCGATCTCGCGCACGCTTATCTTGTCCGAATGGCGTGCCAGTTCCTGGAAGTACGCCACCAGCTGGTCATGCCGGGTGAAGCGACTGCCGATCGGATAGCCCAGGAACTGCTCCGGCGTGGGAATGCTGGCGTCGAAGGCCGAGGCTTCGCTGGCCTGCGGGAAGAAGTAGGCGCTCTGCGCATGGGCCACGCTGGGCGCGGCGAAAACGGTGGCGGCGGCGATCAGCAGCGGCAGTACGGTACGGCGATGCAAGGACACGGTGTTTTCCCGGAATGCAGGGCAGCGGGGCCCCCCCCGGGGGGGGGGGGGGGGGGGGGGGGGGGGGGAGCGGAAT
>NZ_JACVUD010000154.1:0-4770 GCF_016624905.1 Stenotrophomonas sp. S49
AGCTCGACTCTACGAAGCGGACAGTCGAGCAAGCTCGACTCTACGAAGCGGACAGTCGAGCAAGCTCGACTCTACGAAGCGGGAAGTCGAGCAAGCTCGACTCTACCGGGCAGGTTGTCGGACACGCTCGGCGCGGGTGACGCACAAGAAGGAAGCATCTGAATGGAAGCCCCCATTCCCATCGCAATGGTCGGTGCCCTGCTGGGTACGCTGGTCGGTTTCATTGGGCCGGTTCGCTGGCCCTGGCAGTTGCTGCGCTTGGCGCCGCTGCTGGTGCTGCCGGGCGCGTTGTACATCCTGCAGCACACCAGCTGGATTCTGGGTGGGGGCGGGCCGTGGGTGAACGCTGCCCTGCTGGCCCTGGTTGGCGCGGTGGGCTACCTGCCGTCTGTGCTGGCGGTGGCCGTGCTGCGCTGGGCGATCTGGCGCCGGGGCTGAACCGACGCTGCAAAAATAGTCCTCAAGGCCCCGCCATGGCGGCCGATATCCAGACTGCCTCCCTTGCCGGAGGCACTTGTTGCCGCTCCGCGCCATCGCTCGAGTGACGCCGCCCCCAGGTGTCTGCAGGTTCCAGGCAATCGATGTTCCCGTGCGCATTCCGCCGATGGGCCGCACCGTTCACGGAAACCAAGGAACAGACCATGCTCATGCCAGGCTTCACCGCGGGCGCGCAGGCGCCGGCCGAAACACCGTCCCGTTGGTCTTTCTGGCGCGCCCTGCAGGGGCGTCTGGCCGGGCAGGGCGGCACTGCCGCTTCCGAGACCGCGGCCGAGCGCGAACGCGCCGACATGGCGGCACAGGTGGCGGCACTGCACCGGGTGCAGGCGGTCATCGAGTTCGCGCTGGACGGCACCATCCTGCAGGCCAACGACAACTTCCTGCAGGCGGTGGGTTACACCGAAGATGAGATCCGCGGCAAGCATCATTCCCTGTTCGTAGACCCCGAGCACGCCCGCAGTGCCGAGTACCGGGCGTTCTGGGCACGGTTGGGGCAGGGCGAATTCGACGCGGGCCAGTACCGCCGTTTCGGCAAGGGGGGCCGCGAGATCTGGATCCAGGCCTCCTACAACCCCGTGCTGGACCGCTTCGGGCGACCGGTGAAAGTGGTGAAGTTCGCCACTGACATCACCGTGCAGAAGCAGCAGGCCGCCGAGCTGGCCGGGCAGCTGGCGGCGATCGACAAATCACAGGCCGTGATCGAGTTCAGCATGGACGGGCGGATCCTGACCGCCAACGCGAACTTCCTGGCCGCCACCGGCTACACGCTGGACGAGGTGAAGGGGCAGCACCACTCGCTATTCGTCGAACCGGAGTACCGGGCCAGCCCGGCCTACAAGCAGTTCTGGGAAAAGCTGGGGCGCGGCGAATACGACGCGGGCCAGTACCGGCGGCTGGGCAAGAACGGCCGCGAGGTCTGGATCCAGGCCAGCTACAACCCGATCCTGGACGTGAACGACCGACCGCTGAAGGTCGTGAAATACGCCACCGATATCACCGCGCAGATGCACGAAAGCCAGGCCATGCAGCAGGCCGTGGCGCAGACCCGGGAAGTGGTAGCGGCGGCCAAGCTGGGCGATCTGACCGGGCGCATTCCGCTGGACGGCAAGCGCGGCCCGGTGGCCGAGCTGTGCGAGGGCGTGAACGCGCTGGTGGAGACCATGGCCGGCATCATTGGTCAGATCAAGTTCGCTGCCGACACCATCGCGGTGGGTGCCAGCGAGATTGCGCTGGGCAACAGCGATCTGTCCCAGCGCACCGAACAGCAGGCCGCATCGCTGGAGGAAACGGCCGTTTCGATGAAGGGCCTGGCCGACACCGTGCAACGCACCGCCGGCAATGCCCGCCAGGCCAGCACGCTGGCCGGCGGGGCGGCCGAAGTAGCTGCACGCGGTGGCAGCGTGGTGCACGAGGTGGTGTCCACGATGGCCGTCATCAACGCGTCGTCGCGGCGCATCGTCGACATCATCGGGGTGATCGACGGCATTGCCTTCCAGACCAACATCCTGGCGCTCAACGCTGCGGTTGAAGCGGCGCGCGCCGGCGAGCATGGGCGCGGCTTTGCCGTGGTGGCCACCGAAATCCGTGAGCTGTCGCAGCGCTCGGCCAGTGCGGCCAAGGAGATCAAGCGCTTGATCGACGAATCGGTGGCCAATGTCGGCGCCGGTACCGCCCAGGTGGAAAGCGCCGGGCGCACCATGGACGAGATCGTGCGCGACGTGCGCCGGGTGAGCGATCTGATGGCCGACATCAGCAGCGCCGCGCAGCAGCAGAGCGACGACATCCAGCAGATGAACCAGGCCGTGGACCTGATCGACCAGGGCACGCAGCAGAATGCTGCGCTGGTGGAAGAGGCGTCGGCGGCGGCGCGCAGCATGGAAGAGCAGTCTGCGCAGCTGCTGCAGACCGTGGCCGCGTTCCGGGTGGAAGCCGGGGCAGGGCACGGGCCTGCCGGGCATGCACCGGTGCTGCGGGTGGTGTGAGCGCTCGGCAGGCCCAGAAACGCCAAAGGCCAGGTCGATGACCTGGCCTTTGATGCGTTGGTGCCGGTGAAAGGACTCGAACCTTCATGGGGTTACCCCCGGCTGATTTTGAGTCAGCTGCGTATACCATTCCGCCACACCGGCATCAGCGGGCTAGTGTAACCGAGCCCGACGGCTGTTCATAGAGGGAGCCGGAAACTGAGACGATCCCCCCGTAATTTGTCGGTAACGGCACTGTGATGGCTATACTGCACCGGCTTAACACGTGCCGGAGCAAGAGCCCATGTCAGCGTTGCAGGACCTTCGGGTGCTGGTGGTCGAGAACGACGAAATGAGCGCCTCGCTGCTGCAGATGCAGTTGGAACAGTTCGGCGCCGAAGTGATCGGTGTGGCCGCTTCGGTGGCCGATGCGCTGCGTCTGCTGGCCGCCCAACGCCCGGACGTGGTGCTGCTGGATTACCGCCTGGCCCGCAACGAAACCAGCGAACCGGTGGCGACGGCCCTGGTCGAGGCAGGCGTACCGTTCGTGCTGGCCACCGGCATGAGTGCTGCGCAGTTGCCGGCCGCGATGGGCGCCGGCGTGCTGCTGGTCAAGCCGTACCTGTCCATCGATCTGTGTACCGCGCTGCAGCGTGCGGTGGGGCGATCCAGTCAGGCGGCCTCTTCGTACACGTAGTGGATGTCCTCGCGGTCGTCCAGGATCGCGTACTGCAGCCCCAGCTGGTCTGGATCAGGATTCAGCCAACCATCCAGATGTTCGGGCCGGATCGGGACCACGCCACGGTCGTGGCCGGCGGCTGCCACGTCGGTCGGCGGCGCATCGGTAATGGTGGCAAACGATAGCAGGCGGCCTTCGGGCCCTTCCCATTCCGCCCACAGGCAGGCCAGCAGCAGGTCGCGCGGCGGGTCGGGGCGGAATTCCAGGATCACGTCCTGTTCCTTCTCGTCGCTGCCCAGCTGTCGCCCGGCGATGGCATGGCGCGGTACGTGCTCGTAGAACGCGCGCACCATCACCACCCCGTGGCGAAGGCCGAAGGCGCCGCGCCAGTAGCCCTCCAGGCTGTCGCGTCGCGCGTTGTAGGTACCCGGATAGAGCACGTCGTTGCGCGCCGGCTTGTCCGGAAGGCGGCATTGATAGCGCATCGGCTTGATCACCCGCTGGCCGTTCTCGCTGACCATGACCGGCGCGTAGGTGCCGGGGAAGATGCGGTTGTCGCGCGGCAGCAGCTGCACGCGGTGCAGATCGTCCAGGCGTGCCTGCGCACGTTCGATGCGGTTGCCGGCCACGCGCAGGTCGTTGCGGGCCTTCTGCGTGGGACGGGTGGCCAGCGTGGCGGCGGCAATGTCGCGGCGCTCGCTCTGTTTCACCAGCTCGGCCTGCAGCGCCTGCTGTTCTTCGGCGTGCCATTGCTGGATCTTCGCCACGATGTCGCGGCCCTGCTCAGTGCGTGCGCCGGCAAAGCCATCGTCCATGGCCTTGGGGGTCTTGGGCCGCTTCTTGCCGGGATCGTGCGCGTACAGCTCGGCAAATTCCTCCAGCGACAGTACGGCGCCGTACTCACGGACAAGCTTGGCGTAGTCGGCGCGGATCAGGGCGGAATAGCACATGCGGGCGTGGCCGGTGGAGGTCGCAGCGGCTGCGACCGGAGTGCGGCAGGATAGCCGGACAATCCGGGAGAAGGTGTATGAATGCTGCAAGCAACTGCCAGTTCCGCGACGCGGTGCCCACGGTGGAAGACTACTGCCAACTGCGGGCCCTGGCTGGGTTGAGTGCCAAGACGCGTGAGGCCGCCGAGCGTGCGCTGCCCAATACGGTGTTCGGGGTGTGCGCCTACCAGGGCAGTGAACTGGTAGCGATGGGCCGGATCATTGGTGATGGCGGCTGCCATCTGCAGGTGTGCGACATCGCGGTGCTGCCGCGGCTGCAGGGGCAGGGGCTGGGCAAGCAGGTAATGGCGCGGCTGGATGCCTGGATGCGGGCCAACCTGCCGCCCTCGGCATACGTGAGCCTGCTTGCCGATGGTGATGCGTATCGGTTGTACGCGCAGTTCGGATTCGCACCCACCGCGCCGGCATCGATCGGCATGTTCCGGCGGTTTTGAGTTCCGTGCGTTGGGGCATTGATCCACGCGTGGTGTGGATCTACCGGGATGTGCGGTAGATCCACGCAATGCGTGGATGCACCCGCCAGGAGCGAAGACGAAAAAAAAACCCGGCCTAAGCCGGGTTTTTCAAAGAATTGGCGTCCCCACGGGGATTCGAACCCCGGTCGCCACCGTGAAAGGGTGAT
>NZ_JACVUD010000155.1:0-4565 GCF_016624905.1 Stenotrophomonas sp. S49
GTTCCGGGTGGCATCGTTCTGGTAGCGCCGGGCCCTGCCCGGCGGACGGGGTCAACGCGCGGCCACCGGCGGCGCTTCCTGCCAGCCCAGACCCAGGCTCTTCTGCAGCGCCACGTAGCGCACCAGCAGCTGCAGGCGCGCCTGCGCGGCGCCGTCCTGGGCCTGCAGGCGCTGGCGCTGCACGTCCAGCAGGTCGATCTGCGAGGTCGCCCCGGCCTGGCGCCGCTGGGTCATCAGGGCCAGCGAGCGCTCGGCCGAGGCCTGCGCCCGTTCGCTGGCCTGCAGCTGCTCGCGTGCCGCGCCGAAACGGGCCAGCACGGTGTTGGCGTCCTGCAGGGCCGCCAGCACGCTGCTTTCGTAGGCCGCCAGGCGCGCCTGGTTGCCGGCGCGGGCCTGCGCCACCCGAGCCTTGTTCACCCCGAAATCGAACAGCGACCAGCGCAGGAACGGGGCGACGATCGTAGCCGCCGAATCCCGCCCCAAGTCCGATGCCGAGGTCGCGCCGGCACCGATGGTGCCCAACAGGGTCACCTGCGGGAAGTAGGCGGACAGGGCCTGGCCGATCTGCGCGGACGAGGCGGCCAGCTCGCGCTCGGCCTTGCGCACGTCGGGCCGGCGCTGGATCAGCGCCCCCGCGTCATCCACCGGCACGCTGGCGGGCAGTCGCGGCAGCGGCTGGTCGACGGCCAGACGTACGTCCAGCGCGCCGGGCTCGCGCCCCACCATCAGCGCCAGTACATCGCGTGCTTCATCGGCCTGGGCGCGCAGCGGCGGCAGCCCGGCCTGCTGCTGTTGCAGCTGTGCCTGCGCGCGCTCGACCTGCAGGTCCGAATCGGCGCCGCGCTGGCGGCGTTGCCGAGTCAGCTGCAGGCTGTCCGCGGCCGCACGCAGGTTGTCTTCGGCCAAGGCGATGCGTTCGCGGCTGCTGCGGAAGCCCAGGTAGACCTGGGCCAGCTCGGCGGCCAGCTGCACCTGCGCGTCGGCCAGCGCGGCGGCATTGGCCTCGGCCTCGGCGGCGGCCTGCTCGGCCGCACGGCGGCGGCGCCCGAACAGGTCCAGTTCCCAGCTGGCATCGAAGCCGGCCACGTACAGTTCGGTGTCCAGATCGAGATCGGCAAACTGCTGGCGCAGCTGCGCGGCTTCCTGTGGGCGGCCGTTGGCTTCGGCCACGCCGGCGATGTTCTCGCCCAGCCCGCGCACGCTGTTTTCCAGCGAATCCGGCGTCTTGATGTTGGCGTAGCCGGCGGCGGCGCCGACCGATGGCAGCTGTTCGGCACGGCGCTGGCGCTGCAGCGCGCGCGAGGCCAGCAGCTTGGCCTGCGCGGCACGCAGGTCGGGGCTGTTGCGCAGCGCCTCGTCCACCAGCTGGTCCAGCAGCGGATCATGCAACGCACGCCACCATTGGCTGGGCGGCGTGGCCGGCTGCACCCCCGCCTGTGGCGCGCGGTGCAGCTGTGCCTGCGCGGTGGCAGCACCGGCCAGCTCGGGCTTCACGTAGTCGGGCCCCAGCATGCAGCCGGCCAGCAGCAGCGGCAGCAGGGCCGGGCACAGGTGTCGCAGGCGGAAAGGAACGGGCAAGGAAGTCGAAGTCATCAGTGCATGGCCAGGGGAACGCCCTTGGGCAGGGGTTTGAGCAGGAACACCAGTGGAAAGGTGAGCACCACGATCAGGCCGAAGATCCAGAACAGATCGTTGTAGGCCATCACCATCGCCTGCATCTGCACGGTCTGCGCCAGTACGGCCACGGCCTGGCCGGCATCGCCCAGCTGCTGGCCGTAGGCGTGCAGCGCATCCTGGGCCACGGTGGAATTGGCGGTGACGCTGCTGCCGATGGCATCCACGTGCAGGGTGGTACGGCGCTCCTGGAAGGTGGAAATGATCGCCAGGCCGATCGAGCCGCCGAGGTTGCGCGCGGCATTGAACAGGCCCGAGGCATCGCTGGTGTATTCGCGCGGCACCGAAGTGATGGCGGCCTGGTTCAGCGCCATCATCGCCAGCGCCAGCCCGCAGCCCTGCAGCAGCTGTCCGACCACGAAGTGCGGGCCGATGCTGTCCGGGCTCAGGCCCAGGTTGACGAAACAGGCCGCTGCAAAGCACAGCATGCCGCCGAACACCATGATGCGCACATCCACCGTTTCCAGCATCTTCGGCATCAACGGCATCAGCAGGATGGTCGGCAGGCCGGCCAGCAGCAGCACGTAGCCGGCCTGTTCGGTGTTGTAGCCGGCGATGATCGCCAGGAACTGCGGGATCATGTACATCACCCCGAACAGGATCATGCCGACCGCCATCACCATCACGAACACGGCGCCGAAGCTGCGCTGGAACAAAATGTTGAGGCGGATGACCGGCGTCTTGCTGGTGAACTGCGAGACCGCCAGCAGGGCAAAGCCGAGCAGCGAGACGATGCTGAGCACCACGATCAGGGTGGATTCGAACCAGCGCTCGCGCTGGCCATCTTCCAGCACCACGGTCAGCGCGGACAGGCCGGCAGTCATGCCCAGGATACCCAGCCAGTCGGCGCGCAGCAGGCCGCCCCAGTCCGATTTCTCGTGCGGCAGGCCGAGCAGCAGCAGCGCGACCAGTCCGGCACAGATCGGCACGTTGATGAAGAACGCGTAGTGCCAGCTGACGTTCTCGGTCAGCCAGCCGCCCAGCAGCGGGCCGATCACCGGGCCGAGGATGACGGTCATGCCGAACAGGGCAGTGCCCAGCGGCTGCTGCTTCGGCGGCAGGCGGGTGCCGACGATGGTCAGCGCGGTGGGAATCAGTGCGCCACCGGCGAAGCCCTGCCCTACGCGTCCGGCAATCATCATCGGCAGCGAATCGGCCAGGCCGCACATCACCGAAAACGCGGTGAACAGCGTGGCGCAGATCAACAGGAAGGTGCGCAGACCGAGCGTGCGCACGAACCAGCCGGTCAGCGGAATCATCACGATTTCCGAGACCAGGAAGGCGGTGGAGATCCAGGTGCCTTCGGTGCCACTGGCGCCGACCTCGCCCTGGATGGTGGGCAGTGCGGCATTGACGATGGAGATATCCAGCGTGGCCATGAACGAGCCGATGGTGCCGGCGGCCACGGCCAGCCACGCTGCGGCATCGGCCTTGCCTTCCGCAGCGGGTGCGGCGGGTGCAGTTGCAGCGTTCATCGCGCGCCGCGAGCCTCGGCTTCGTCGCGGCTGCGCTCGGCATCGTCCTTCGCGCTGCGGGTGTCCACGGTCACCTCCACCGACATGCCCGGCACCAGCACCTTGCGTGCTTCGGCACCGGCATCCACGCGGATGCGCACCGGCACGCGCTGCACGACCTTGGTGAAGTTGCCCGTGGCGTTCTGCGGCGGCAGCAGCGCGAACTGCGAACCGGTGCCTGGCGAAATGCTTTCCACCGTGCCCTTCAGGGTGGTGCCCGGCAGCGCATCGACCTTGATCTCGGCCGGTTGCCCGGCACGCATCAGGCCCACCTGGGTTTCCTTGAAGTTGGCGCTGAGGTACAGCGCGGCCACCGGCACCACGGTCATGGTGCGGGTACCGGCGGCCACGAACTGGCCCACCTGCACGGTCTTGTTGCCAACGCGGCCGTCGATGCGCGCGCGCAGTTCGGTGTCTTCGAAGGCCACGCGGGCTTGGGCGGCGTCGGCCTGGGCCTGCTTCAGCGCGGCTTCGGCCTGTTCGCGCTGGGCCTGGCTGGCTTCGATCTGACTCTGCGCGCCGGCAATCTGCGCCTTGGCTGCATCGTGCTGCGCCTGTGCGCGTTCCAGGTCGTGGCGCAGGCTTTCCACGTGTTCATGGGTATCGGCACCGCTGGCGGCCAGCGGTGTGAAGCGGGCCAGTTCGGCGCGGGCGAAGCGCAGCGAGGCGCTGGCGGCCACCAGTTGCGTGCGCGCCTGCAGCAGGCTGGACTGCTGGCCCTGCACGCCGGCGGTGGCGGCGGCGATATCGGCCTGGCGCACGGCGATCACCGCTTCGGCCTGGTCCAGGGTGGCGCGGTAGGTGCGCGGGTCGATGCGCAGCAGCGGTTGCCCGGCCTTCACCCATTGGTTGTCCTGCACCAGGACGTCGGTGACGTAGCCGTTGATGCGCGGGGCGACGGCGACGGCGTCGGCCTGCAGGTAGGCGTTGTTGGTGTCCTGCAGGTAGCGGCCTACGCGCAGGTGGTAGACCAGCCAGATGACCAGTGCGATGGCGACCACGATGCCGATGATCGCCAGGGTCCAGCGGACCTTGGGATTCTTCAGGGGCGAGGGTTTGTCCTCGCTGGCCGAGGGGGGCGGGTCGGTGGGAGCGTCGTCGCGCTGGGGCTGGTCGGTCATCGTCTCGTCGTGGCGGTGGTCAGTGCCATACGGGACGGTAGGGGAAGGAGTGCGGAGGTGAGGTGAAAGCGTTTGTCGCTTGCCGGTGTGGGTTTCCTGTGTGGCAGGGGCCAAAGCCGGGGGCTTGGCCAGGACACGCGGTGAACCCATCCATGGGGCTCGTAGGCGCCTTGCTCGCGTGCGCTGTCCTGCGCACACGGCAAGTCCGGGGTTGGGCGTCCTGCCCAACCCGCCCGAGGCATGCCTCGGGCCCATG
>NZ_JACVUD010000156.1:0-4364 GCF_016624905.1 Stenotrophomonas sp. S49
GGGGGGGGGGGGGGGGGGGGGGGGGGGGGGGGGGGGGGGGGGGCGGGGGGCCCCCCCCCCCCCCCCGGCGACACAATCAGAACACCAGCTCGGTGTGCAGCGGCAGATCAGCTTCCCAGCGGCCACGGCCACCCAGGCCGTCCAGTTCCACCAGCACGCCGGCGCCGACCACGTCCACGCCCAGGCGGCGCACCAGCGACAGCGCGGCGACCAGGGTGCCGCCGGTGGCCAGCACGTCATCGATGATGGCCACGCGCGCACCGGCGTGCAGCGCATCGGCGTGCACCTCAATGCAGTCGCTGCGATATTCCAGCGTGTATTCCTCGCGCAGCACCTTGCCCGGCAGCTTGCCCGGCTTGCGCACCGGCACGAAGCCCACGCCCAGTTCCAGCGCCATGGCCGCGCCCAGGATGAAACCGCGCGATTCGATACCGACCACCGCATCCAGCTTCTGGTCACGCCAACGATCGGCCATGGCCGTGATCGCGCCGCGGAAGTCTTCGCCGTGCGCGAGCAGCGGCATGATGTCCTTGAACAGGATGCCGGGCTTGGGGAAATCAGCGATATCGCGCAGGCGCGAGGCCCAGGCGGGGACGGCCACGGTGGCGTCGGTCATTGCAGCTACCAGCTTGTATGGCGGCATAGGGTAACCGGTTCGCCTGAACGCTGCCCGTTCCCGGCATGGGCGCGCCGCAACGTTCCATTCGTGGCCTGCCCAATGTCACGCCAAAATCGCACACACGTGCGATAATCGCCCTAACCGGCCATTCACTCCGCCTGCGCCATAAGCAGGTCACTGCCTGCCCGCCCGCTGGACGGCCCGCAGCCAGGGATGCCGAACGGTCCCCGCCACGCCTGGCGCGCGCGGGCCTTCCCCCACGGCCGTGGGGGTTTTTCGATACGAGGTTCATGCAACGTGGACGAGACGACGAAAGTTCCGGCCCTGTGCCGGGTGCTGCTGGTCCTGCTCGGCATTCTGGTGGCACTGTTCGGCCTGGCCCTGCTGGTCGGCGGTGTACGCCTGGCCCTGCTGGGAGGTAGTTGGTATTTCCTGCTGATGGGTCTGGCATCGGCGCTGGCCGGTGCCCTGCTGCTGGCGCGCCGCCCGGCCGGTGCGCTGCTGTACGGCGCCGCCTTCGTGGCCACCGTGGTGTGGGCACTGGTCGATGCCGGCTGGAATTTCTGGCCGCTGGTCTCGCGCCTGGTGATGCCGGCGGTGCTGGCCCTGCTGGTGGCGTTGGCCTGGCCGCTGCTGCGGCGCAGCCGTGGCGCAGCGGCCGGCCGCGGTGCCTACGGCGTTGCCGCCGTGCTGCTGGTGGGCCTGCTGGCCACCGCGGTGTCTGCCTTCCAGCCGCGCCCGGTCGTGTCCGCCGCAGGCGATGTGCCGCCGGTAGTGCCGGTGGCCAAGGGCAGCGAGCAGCGTGACTGGATGCATTGGGGCAACACCACCGCCGGCACCCGCTTCGCCGCGCTGGACCAGATCACCCCCGACAACGTGCAGCAGCTGCAGGTGGCCTGGACCGCGCGCACCGGCGATGTACCGGAAAGCAACGGCTTCGGCGCCGAAGACCAGAACACCCCGCTGCAGATCGGCGACACCCTGTACCTGTGCACCCCGCACAACCAGGTGATCGCCATCGATGCAGATTCGGGCACGCAGCGCTGGGCCTTCGATCCCAAGGCCACTGCACCGAACTGGCAGCGCTGCCGCGGCCTGGGCTACTTCGACAGCAGCACCGCCGTCGCCGCGCCCGCCGCTGCGGTCGAGCCGTCCGCACCGGCCCCCAATGTCGCCGCTGCCACAGGCACGCCGGCGATCTGCGAAAAGCGCATCCTGATGACCTCCATCGATGCCCGCCTGTTCGCGCTGGATGCCAGGACCGGCGCGCTCTGCCCGGATTTCGGCAGCAACGGCGTGGTCGACCTGAAGGTGGGCATGGGCGAGATCAAGCCCGGCTTCTACACCCTGACCGCCGCACCGCTGGTGGCCGGTGACCTGATCGTGGTCGGCGGCCGCGTGGCCGACAACATTGAAGTGGGCGAACCGTCCGGCGTGGTGCGTGCGTACAACGTGCGCACCGGCGCGCTGGCCTGGGTCTGGGATCTGTCCAAGGAAACCCCGGACGTGCCGCTGGATCCGTCGATCCACTACACCCGCGCCACGCCGAACGTGTGGACCTCGATGGCCTACGATCCGCAGCTGGGCCTGGTCTACCTGCCCACCGGCAACACCACGCCGGACCAGTGGGCCGGCGAGCGCACCCCGCAGGACGACAAGTACAGCTCGGCCGTGGTCGCGCTGGACGTGGCCACCGGCAAGGAGCGCTGGGTCTACCAGACCGTGCGCCATGACCTGTGGGATTACGACCTGCCCGCGCAGCCGACCCTGACCGATGTGCCCGACGGCAAGGGCGGCACGCTGCCGGCCCTGCTGCAGATCACCAAGGCCGGCCAGATCTTCATGCTGAACCGCCAGACCGGCCAGCCGATCACTGAAGTGCGCGAAATTCCCGCACCGCAGGGCAACGCCCAGGGCGAGCGCTACGCTGCCACCCAGCCGCTGTCGGTGGGCCTGCCGCAGATCGGCGCGCAGACGCTGACCGAATCGGACATGTGGGGCGCCACGCCGATCGACCAGATGCTGTGCCGCATCCAGTTCAAGCAGTTCCGCTACGACGGCATGTACACCCCGCCGGGCGAAGACCTGGCCCTGCAGTGGCCCGGTTCGCTGGGCGGCATGAACTGGGGCAGCGCCTCGGTCGACCCGACCACCGGCTACCTGTTCGTGAACGACATGCGCCTGGGCCTGTGGACCAAGCTGATTCCGCGTGCGCAGATGACCAGCGGCGATGGTGGCGTGGAAATGGGCGCCGCTTCGCAGACCGGCACGCCGTATGGCTCGCTGCGCGACCGCTTCCTGTCCAAGCTGGGCATTCCCTGCCAGCAGCCGCCGTTCGGCACGATGTCGGCCATCAACCTGGCCACCCACAAGCTGGTCTGGCAGGTGCCGGTGGGCACGGTGCAGGACACCGGGCCGATGGGCATCAAGATGCACCTGCCCATCCCGATCGGCATGCCGACGCTGGGCGGCTCGCTGGCTACGCAGTCGGGCCTGCTGTTCTTCGCCGGCACCCAGGATTACTACCTGCGCGCCTATGACAGCCGCAGCGGCAAGGAGGTCTGGAAGGCCCGCATGCCGGTGGGCAGCCAGGGCACGCCGATGACCTATGTCTCGCCGAAGACCGGCCGCCAGTACGTGGTGATTTCCGCCGGTGGCGCGCGCCAGTCGCCGGACCGCGGCGATTACGTGATCGCCTACGCGTTGCCGCAGAGCAAGTGAACCGTGCCCACGCCGTGGCCCATCGTGGTCACGGCGTGCGGGTACCGATCCTGCGGCCCAGCGCTTACCATGCAGGGCTTACGTAGATGAAACCGGTTGCCATGCCTGCTGTTCCTCCCAGCCGCCGCCCCAAGCGTTCCACGGCCCCGCCACAGGAGCGCGGGCTGGCCCATGAGTTGATGCAGCAGATCCAGGGCAACCAGGGCGATCCGGATTTCATGACCTCGCTCGGCCGCGGCCTGGCCGTGCTGAGCGTGTTTTCGCAGCATCCGCGCGAAGTGACCATGTCACAGATCAGCAGCGACACCGGCATCTCGCGTGCGGCGGTGCGCCGCGTGCTGTATACGCTGGAAAAGCTGGGCTATGTGGGCGAACAGGGCCGCGGCTATGTGCTGCTGCCGCGCGTGCTGGGGCTGGGCGGCGCCTACGTGGCGTCTTCGTCGATGACCGCCGCCGCGCAACCGGTGCTGGATGCACTGCGCGACGACGTGCACGAATCATGTTCGCTGGGCGTGCTCGATGGCGACGACATCCTGTACATCGCGCGTGCCGAGACCGTGCGCATCATGTCCATTGGCCTGCGCGCGGGCAGCCGCCTGCCGGCGTACTGCACCTCGATGGGCCGGGTCCTGCTGGCGGCCCTGCCGCGCGACACGCTGGAAGGCTATCTGGAACGCACGCCCCTGCGCCCGCGCACCGAGCGCACGATCACCCGCATGGATGATTTCCTGGAAACGCTGGAGAAGGTCCGCCGCGAAGGCGTTTCACTGGTGGACCAGGAGCTGGAGATCGGCCTGCGTTCGATCGCCGTGCCGGTGCGTTCGCGCAGTGGCGAGGTGATCGCCGCGTTGAACATCGGCACCCAGGCCGGCCGCGTGAACCTGGGCGTGATGCAGTCGCAGCTGCTGCCGCGCCTGCGCGAAGCCGCGCAGCAGCTGGGGTCATTGCTGCATTGATGCTTGTTCGCCGGGGCGGGGGCCCCGCCCCCCGGGGCCCCGGGGGGGGGGGCCCGGCGGGGGGCCCG
>NZ_JACVUD010000157.1:0-4246 GCF_016624905.1 Stenotrophomonas sp. S49
GGCGGGGGCCCCCGCCCCCCCCCGCGCCCGCCCCCCCCCCCCCCCCCGGGGGGGGGCCTGGACCGGCGCGCTCCAGGTCAGTCGCGCGGGCGGGGCGGCGCCGGCAGATCGTCCTGCAGGCGCGGCTCGAAGGGATAGAACGCGGCGCCACCGGACGCGGCCGGGAAGCTGGCGTTGAAGGCGCCGCCGCCGGCCGGGGCCAGGCTGGACTTCGGCCAAGGCCGTGCCTGCAGGCTACCGACATCGCCGAAGGGCAGATGGCGCGTGTTGGCGGCTGGCACCGACGGCGCCAGCGGCACCGCAGCCATGGCAACGGCGCGCTGTGGCGCCTCGTCACGCTGGGCCACGCGTGCGGCCTGCTGGCTGCGGGTGGCACTGGCGCGGCGGGCATCCTGGCGGCGGCTGGCGGCCATGGCCACCGCCGGCACAGCGGCCACGGCCATCGCGGCGCTGTCCACCGACGCTTCGGTTACCGGTGCGGCAGCCGGCGCCAGTTCGGCCTGGCTGGCCACCACCTGGGGGGACGGGGCTTCGCCGGGTGCGGGGGTCTGCAGCTTTTCGCCGCCCATGAACAGGGCCACGGCGGCCACCGAGGCTGCCAGTGCGGCACCGCCGCCCCAGGCACGCCAGCCAGTGCGACGCACCTGCCGGCGCGGTTCGGCCACCGGCGCGGGTTCGGCGGCAATCGCTGCGGCCACGCGTTCACTGAAACCGGCCGGGGCCAGCAGCGAAGCCTGGCCACGCATCACATCGCCCAGCAGCTGCCAGCGTTCCTGGCAGCCGGCCAGTTCCGGATCATGTTCCATGCGGCGCAGCAGGAAGCGCGCCTCGTCGGCGCCCAGCTCGCCATCGACCAGGGCCGACAGCTGTTCGCGGTGGCGCTGGTCCAGGCGCTGCCCGGCCGGGGATTGGTGGTTCTGCGATTCGTTCAACGGGTTACTGGTCATACGCGGCTCTTCTCGCGGGTGGCGCTGCCGATGTCCAGCAGCGGCCGGAGTTCAGTGTCGATCGCCTCGCGCGCCCGGAAGATCCGCGAACGCACGGTGCCGATCGGGCACCCCATCTTCTGCGCGATTTCCTCGTAGCTCAGGCCTTCCACCTCGCGCAGGGTGATCGCCGACCGGAGTTCTTCCGGCAGCGCGTTGACGGCCTTCATCACCGTCTGTTCCAGTTCCTGGCGCATCAACTCGCGTTCGGGCGTGTCGGTGTCGCGCAGACGGGTGCCGCTGTCGAACTGCTCGGCATCACCGATGTCGATGTCATCGGTGGGCGGGCGTCGATTGTGTGAAGCCAGGTAGTTTTTGGCAGTGTTCACGGCGATCCGATGCAACCAGGTTGAGAACTGGGCGTCGCCGCGGAAGCTTCCTATGGCGCGATAGGCGCGCATGAAAGTGTCCTGGGCCACGTCCTGACATTCGCTCCAGTCGGCGATGTAGCGACCGACAAGGGCCACCACGCGATGCTGGTACTTGCGCACCAGGACATCGAACGCGGCGCTCTCGCCGTGCTGCACGCGCCGGACCAGTTCCAGGTCCAGCTCCTGTGGTGTTTCAACCTCGGCCATGAGGGGCCGCACTCCTGTCAGCCCAACCGACGTCGGGCAATGAGACTGCCAATCCCGGGAAAAGTTCAGTCGCCGATCACCCGGCGCCGCACCAGCTTTTAACCACCGTTCCGCTAGCGTCCGGTTCCACGGCCATGGATCCGGGGTCGCCTACCCCTCCTATTGGGATTTGACGCGGGGGAAACAACCTCTGGATCATAGCCGCTTCTCCATACACAACCGGATGGAACGTCCATGCTCTCAGGCTTCGATGGGCTCCGCTTCAGCCACTGGCACCCCGAAATCCGTGAAGACGGCGTGGTGGTCCTTACCCTGGATCGTCAGGACACCAGCGTCAACGCGATGTCGCAGGACGTGCTGCTGGAACTGGGCGACCTGCTCGAACGCATCGCCCTGGACCCGCCCAAGGGCGTGGTGATCCAGTCGGCGAAGAAGGCCGGCTTCATTGCCGGTGCCGACCTGAAGGAGTTCCAGGAATTCGACCGCCGCGGCACCGTGAACGATGCCATCCGCCGCGGCCAGTCCACCTACCAGAAGCTGGCCGAGCTGCCCTGCCCCACCGTGGCGGCCATCCATGGCCACTGCCTGGGCGGCGGTACCGAACTGGCGCTGGCCTGCCGCTACCGTGTGGCCTCCAATGACAGCAGCACCCGCATCGGCCTGCCGGAAACCCAACTGGGCATCTTCCCGGGCTGGGGCGGCAGCGCGCGACTGCCGCACCTGGTGGGTGCGCCGGCGGCGATGGACCTGATGCTGACCGGGCGCACCCTGTCGGCCTCGGCAGCGCGTGGCATCGGCCTGGTCGACAAGGTGGTGGCACCGGCCGTGGTGCTCGATACCGCCGTGGCGCTGGCACTGTCCGGCACCACCCGGCCGTTCAAGCAGCGCGCGACCGCGTGGGCGACCAATACCTGGCTGGCGCGCACGCTGCTGGCACCGCAGATGGTCAAGCAGGTGGCGCGCAAGGCGAAGAAGGACCAGTACCCGGCGCCGTATGCACTGATCAGCACCTGGCAGCGCAGCGGCGGCAAGCCGATCCAGGCACGCCTGGATGCCGAGCGCCGTGCGGTGGTGAAGCTGGCCAGCACGCCGACCGCGCGCAACCTGATCCGCATCTTCTTCCTGACCGAGCGCCTGAAGGGCCTGGGCAGCGGTGATTCCGGCATCCGCCACGTGCACGTGGTCGGTGCCGGCGTGATGGGTGGCGACATTGCCGCCTGGGCCGCCTACAAGGGCTTCGAGGTGACCCTGCAGGACCGCGAGCAGCGCTTCATCGACCCGGCCATGGAGCGCGCCCAGGCGCTGTTTGCCAAGAAGGTGCGCGATGAGAGCAAGCGCCCGGCGGTGGCCGCGCGACTGCGCGCCGACTTGGAGGGCAACGGCGTGGCCGAGGCCGATCTGGTGATCGAGGCCATCATCGAGAACCCCGAGGCCAAGCGTGCGCTGTACCAGACGCTGGAACCGAAGATGAAGCTGGACGCCCTGCTGACCACCAATACCTCGTCGATTCCGCTGGTGGAACTGCGCGACCACATCCAGCGCCCGGCGCAGTTTGCCGGCCTGCACTACTTCAACCCGGTGGCGCAGATGCCGCTGGTGGAAATCATCCACCACGACGGCATGGCACCGGAAACCGAGCGCCGCCTGGCTGCGTTCTGCAAGGCGCTGGGCAAGTTCCCGGTGCCGGTGGCCGGCAGCCCGGGCTTCCTGGTCAACCGCGTGCTGTTCCCGTACATGCTGGAAGCGGCCACCGCCTATGCCGAAGGCATTCCGGGCCCGGTGATCGACAAGGCGGCCGTGAAGTTCGGCATGCCGATGGGGCCGATCGAGCTGATCGATACCGTGGGCCTGGACGTGGCTGCCGGCGTGGGCCGTGAACTGGCCCCGTTCCTGGGCCTGCAGATTCCGGCGGCGCTGCAGACGGTAGAACCGGACAAGCGCGGCAAGAAGGACGGCCAGGGCGTCTACACCTGGGAAAACGGCAAGCCGAAGAAGCCGGACGTGGCCAGCAACTACCAGGCCCCGACCGATCTGGAAGACCGCCTGATCCTGCCGCTGTTGAACGAGGCGGTAGCCTGCCTGCACGAAGGCGTGGTGGCCGATGCGGACCTGCTGGATGCGGGTGTGATCTTCGGCACCGGTTTCGCCCCGTTCCGTGGCGGCCCGATCCAGCACATCCGCGCGGTTGGTGCCGATGCGATCGTCGAGCGGCTGAAGGCGCTGCAGCAGCGCCACGGCGACCGCTTCGCCCCGCGGCCGGGCTGGGACAACCCCGCCCTGCGCGAACCGGTGGTGTGAGTTGGTAGGCCGGGCCTGCGGCCCGGCACCCGCTCAATCAACGGCGACCGCGCGCGTAGAGTCGAGCTTGCTCGACTGCCTGCAGAGCCAAAGCCAAGGCCAAGGCCAAAGCCAGAGCAACAGCCGGCTCTGGCTTTTCTGTTTGTTGGGCGGGGCGGTGTGGGCTGGCAGGACACGCCGTAAACCCATCCATGAAGTGACCCCCTGACAGTTTCCCGGTGACGGTGGGTCAACCCCGATCCCGGTAGGTGTCGACCTTGGTCGACACGCTTGGTACACGCCATGCGTGGATACGAGCGAAGCGACCGGCGTTTGAATTTGATTTTCTTTTTTCTTTTCCGTGGCTGGACGCCCCGGGAAACCGTCAGGGGCTCACTTCATGGA
>NZ_JACVUD010000158.1:0-3775 GCF_016624905.1 Stenotrophomonas sp. S49
CCCCCCCGCCCCCCCCCGGGGGGGCCCCCGGGCCCCCCCCCCCCCCCCCCGGCGGATGCTGCGCCGTCAGCGCAGCGCTTTCTTCAACGTCTCGGCATCGCCGTCGTTCGGCGCCGCCGGCACCTGCAGCAGATGCGCCAGCAGCGGGTACACATCCACGTTGTCGAACCCGTCGATCAGCAGGCCCTGCTGGAACGACGGGCCGCGCGCCACGAACACCGCGCGCATCGAGGGCAGGGCATTGTCGTAGCCATGCGAGCCGCGGTCCTGGTGGTCGCGCTTGGCGATACGCTCGGCGCGCAGTGCATCCCAGCCTTCATCCATCTGGCAGACGATGGCCGGAACGCGCGGATGGCTGCCGTAATGCCAGCGCGGCGGCAGCGCCTCCTTCTTCCAGCATTCGTAGTGTGCGTGGCGGCCCAGCAGCGCCTGTTCGGCCTGCGTTTCGCGGCCGGTCACCGGCTCGAAGCCCACCGACTGGCCCTGGCTGACGCTGCGCGCCAGTGACGGATCGACCATCGACTCGGTAGCGATCACCTGGCCTTCCGGTACCGACGCCATGCCGTGGTCAGAGACCACCACCACGTTGGTCGACGCCGCCAGCCCCTGTGCGTCCAGACCGTCGAGCACCTGGCCGATCACCTGGTCGGCCAGCACGATCGCATCGGCATACTGCTGCGAATCCGGGCCATGGTTGTGCCCGGCCTTGTCCACGTTTTCCATGTACAGCGTGGTCAGCCGCGGTGCATCGGCATCGGTCTGCGCCAGCCAGTCCAGCACGGTCTGCGCGCGTTGCTGCAGCGGCTCTTTACTGTCGTACACCTGCCAGCGGCTGGGCCGGGTGCCGTCGATCTCGGCCTCGCTGCCGGGCCAGGAGGTGGTGGCGGTGCGCACGCCCACTTTTTCCGCGCCGACCCAGATCGGTTCACCGCCCCACCAGTGGCTGTTGGTCACCGCCTCGCGGTCGCCCAGGCTGAAGCGCCCCAGCGCGGGGTCTTCCATGCTGTTGTTGACGATGCCGTGGTGGTCCGGGCGCAGGCCGGTGACCAGGGTGTAGTGGTTGGGGAAGGTCAGCGACGGGTACGACGGGGTCATCCAGCGTGCGCGCACGCCGCCATCGATGATGCGCTGCAGGTTCGGCGTCAGCCCACGATCCAGCGCATCGGCGCGCAGACCGTCGATGGAAATCAGCAGCAGCTTCGGTGGCGGCGCGTCGGCGCGCGCAACTGGCGCGGACGAAGAGGGCGTGGTCGTGCAGGCGGCCAGGGGCAGCAGCAGCGCCAGCGAACAGGTCAGGCGTACGGAAGTCATCGCGACATGATAAGCGGCGGCAATGACGTGCCCAAGACACGGCGTGCTGTCGCACGCCGTGTCCGCGCATTTTTCCTTATCCCCGCGCCTTCGGCGCGCCCCCTTCAACACGAAGGGGGCTCCTCACCAGACACACCCCGCATACCCATCCAACGTGTCGACCAAGGTCGACACCTACCAACAGCCGCGGGAACCTGTCGAAGGCGGGGCGGTGTGGGTGGGCAGGACCGCAGGCGCAATGGATGGCGCCTACGAGCCTACAGGGACGTACTTGCGGCGTGTTCTGCCCACCCACACCGCCCCGCCATCCCACGGAATGCAGGCTCTTGACGTTGACGTTGCCTCGGCGGGTGCAGTGCGCAGCCCTGCCGGCAAACCCCAACCCTTACACAAACAACGGTGCCTGCCGCTGCTCCAGCCGCAGCAGGGCCGCCTTGGTTTCCAGGCCGCCGCCGAAGCCGGTGAGCGTGCCATTGCTGCCGATCACGCGGTGGCAGGGCAGTACGATCGGCAGCGGATTACGCCCGTTGGCCGCGCCCACCGCACGGGTGGCCGTGGGCTGCCCCAGGTGCTGGGCCAGCTGCAGGTAGCTCCAGGTCTGGCCGAACGGGATGACCGCCAGCGCCTGCCACACACGCAGCTGGAACGGCGTGCCACGCGGCGCCAGCAGCAGATCGAAACGGCTGCGTTCGCCGTGCAGGTACTGCAGCAACTGTTCGCGTGCCTGCGGCAGCGCACCCTGCGCGTACTGCCAGTCGCCGCGCCCGCGTGCCGGGTGCCGGTTTTCCGGAAACAGCACATGGGCCAGGCCATGCTCGTTACCGGCAATGGTCAGCTCGCCGATCGGGCTGTCGAAACGATCGAACAACAGGGTCATGTCGGTTCTCCAACAAAGGTGCCGGACAGGTGCCACAGGTGCAGCACGGCGTAGGCGCGCCAGGGTCGCCACGCCTGCGAGCGGGCCTCGGTGGCGCGCTCGCTCAGGCGCTGGCCCTGCGCGTGGCCGAGCACCTGCTGCAGCACCAGGTCGCCGGCGGGGAAGGCATCGGGTTGGCCCAGCCCGCGCAGGGCGATGTACTGCGCCGTCCATGGGCCGATGCCGGGCAGCGCGACGCAGCGTGCAACGAATTCGTCCAGGGCCTGGCCTGGCCCGAAATCCAGCGCACCGCTGGCGCAGGCCGCGGCCAGCGCACGCACCGTGGCCGCGCGCGTGCGTGGCAGGCCGATCGATTCCAGCGGCGCTTCGGCCAGCACCTGTGGCAGCGGGAACTGGCGGTCGAATGCCGGCGGCATGCCCGGCAGGTGGGCGCCCCAGGCATCCACCAGCCGGCGCGCGAAGGTGGTGGCCGCGGCCACGCTGACCTGCTGGCCCAGTACCGCCCGCACCGCCACCTCGAAGCCATCCCAGCCGCCGGGCACGCGCAGTCCGGGGCGTTCTGCGATGCCACGGGCCAGCAGGGGCTCTTCGGCCAGGGCGGCATGCACCTGCTGCAGGTCGGCATCCAGATCGAACACCCGGCGCACCCGCCGCACGATGTCAGGGATCAGGCGGGGATCGACCGCGCCCATCTGCAGGCGCAGTTCCGGGCGCTTGGGGTCGGCCGTCACCCGCAGCAGGGTGGGGCGTTCGGGCGTGCCCAGCACGCGCTGGTAGCTGTCTTCGTCGATCAGCTCGATGCCGGGCAGGCTGCGCTTGCGCAGGAAGGCTAGCATGCGCGGGAAATCCAGCGGCGGCCGGTAGCCCAGGCGCAGCACCAGGCCATCGTCGGCGCCGACCAGCGGGGCATGCTGGCGGCGCAGCGCAGTGGGCGGCATGCCGCAGCCCTGCAGGAACGCGGTGTTGAAGCGGCGCAGGCTGTTGTAGCCGGCGGCCAGGGCGACGTCGGTCACTGGCAGCGCGGTTTCGGTCAGCAGTTGCTTGGCCAGCAGCAGGCGATGGGTGGCGTGGATCTGCGCGGGCGTGGCGCCCAGGTGTTCAACGAACAGGCGTTGCAGCTGGCGTGCGCTCAGGCCCAGGCGGTGGCCCAGTTCGGCCATGGGCTGTTCCTGCAGGAAGCCGCTGTGGATCAAGGCCAGGGCGCGCTGCACGGTCTGCCCGGCCAGCGCCTGCTGCGCCTGCGGCGCCAGTTCCGGGCGGCAGCGCAGGCAGGGCCGGTAGCCGGCAGCGGCAGCCGCGGCGGCCGTGCGGTAATAGCTGATGTTGCGCGGCTTGGGCGGCGGCGCCGGACACACCGGGCGGCAATAGATGCCGGTGCTGCGCACCGCGGTGAAAAACACACCGTCAAAGCGCGCATCGCGGGCCAGGCGGGCGCGGTCGCAGGCGGCGGTGTCGAGGGCGGGGGAGCTGTCCATGGCGCCAGTCTAGGCTGCGGTGGGGGGGCGATACTCGCCATTTTCGGACATGGATGCTGAAGGGGGGGGCGGGGGGGGGGGGGGGGGGGGGGGGGGGGGGGGGGGGGGGGGG
>NZ_JACVUD010000159.1:0-3432 GCF_016624905.1 Stenotrophomonas sp. S49
CCCCCCCCCCCCCCCCCCCCCCCCCCCGCGCCCCCCCCCCCCCCCCCCCCCGCGGATCAGGTCGCTGCGTTACAGCGCTTCCAGGCTGCAGTACGCCAGCTCGGGCAACCCCTGCCCGGCCACGGCGGCGGCCAGCTGTGCATCGGCGCCGTCCACGTCGATGCCCTGCTTCAGGTACCACTCGGGGTTGTAATAGCTGTGCGCGTAGCGCTCGCCGGCATCGCAGAGGATGCTGACGATGCTGCCGCTGCGCCCGGCCGCGCGCATCCACTGCGCGGCCTGCAGCACGCCAATGAAGTTGGTGCCGGTGGAACCGCCCACGCGGCGCCCCAGCTGGCGGCTGACATGGCGCATGGCGGCCAGGCTCAGTGCGTCGGGCACCTTCACCATCGCATCCACGCTGGTGGGAATGAAGCTCGGTTCCACCCGCGGCCGGCCAATGCCTTCCACCCGCGAACCGCCGCTGCAGGTCAGCCCGCGCCAGTCTTGTTCACCGGCCACGGCCGCCTGGTAGCCGGCGTAGAACACCGAGACTTCCGGGTCGGCGCACAGGATGCGCGTATCGTGGCGGCGGTAGCTGACATAACGGCCCAGGGTGGCGGCGGTGCCGCCGGTGCCCGGGCTGCACACGATCCAGTCCGGCACCGGGCTGGGCTCTTCGGCCATCTGCTTGAAGATGGATTCGGCGATGTTGTTATTGGCGCGCCAGTCGGTGGCGCGCTCGGCGTAGGTGAACTGGTCCATGAAGTGGCCGCCCGTTTCGCGGGCCAGGCGTTCGGATTCACAGTTCAGGTCGCAGGCACGCTCCACCAGGTGGCAGCGCCCGCCATGGAATTCGATGGCCGCGATCTTTTCCGGCGAGGTGCTGGCCGGAATGACCGCCACGAACGGCAGCCCCAGCAGGCGCGCGAAGTACGCTTCGGACACGGCGGTGGAGCCGCTGGAGGCCTCGATCACCGGCCGCCCTTCGCGCAGCCAGCCGTTGGCCAGCGCATACAGGAACAGCGAGCGCGCCAGCCGGTGCTTCAGGCTGCCGGTGGGGTGGCTCGACTCGTCCTTCAGATAGACATCGATCCCGGCAAACCCGGGCAGCGCCAGCGGGATCAGATGGGTATCGGCGGAGCGATTGAAATCGGCTTCGATCTTGCGGATGGCGGCGGCCACCCATTCACGCTGCGACATGGCGGAGAGTCGTTGTCAGGACGGAACGGTGCGATCCGTCCATTGTATGTCGCAATCAGCACGGTGGGCGCCCGTTAGAATGGCCCATCCGGCCGTTCCCGGCCCTGTCTGAAGGACTTCCCCCATGACCCTTGCCGCCCTGCGCGACGTTCCCGGCGTGGCTGCCCAGGCCCCGGCCGAAACCCACGGCTTCGTGTTCAACCACACCATGCTGCGGGTGAAGGACATCACCGCCTCGCTGGACTTCTACACCCGCGTGCTGGGCTACCAGCTGATCGACAAGCGCGATTTCGCCGAAGCCCAGTTCAGCCTGTACTTCCTGGCTTACGTACCGGCCGGCGTGACCGTGCCGGAAGACGATGCCACCCGCCGGGTGTGGATGGCCGGCCTGCCGGGCGTGCTAGAACTGACCCACAACCACGGCACTGAAAGCCAGGACGGCCCGGTCTACCACGACGGCAACAGCGACCCGCGCGGCTTCGGCCACCTGTGCGTGTCGGTGCCGGCCCTGGAAGCGGCCTGCCAGCGCTTCGAGGACCTGGGCGTACCGTTCCAGAAGCGCCTGACCGACGGTCGCATGAAGAACATCGCATTCATCAAGGACCCTGACGGCTACTGGGTCGAGATCATCGCCAATACCTGATCCAAAAGAAGGTATCGTTCCGGTAGCGCCGGGCACCGTCCGGTGCTACCAACGAGCCACTTTGATGAGGTGCGTATGGAAACGATGGAGCTGCACCGCGGCCGCCTGATCGACCACCTGCAACTGGTGGTGCGCGACCTGGCCGCCAGCCGCCGCTTCTACCAGGCGGTGCTCGACACGATCGGCATTCCGGTGGCCGGTGAAGGCCCGGACTATTTCTGGGCCGACGAACTGTTCATTTCCACCGCCAGCAGCGGTGCCGCCGCCGGCCAGCTGACCGGCCGCCATCATCTGGCGTTCCAGGCCCGTGATGCGGCCACCGTCGATGCCTTCCACCGCGCCGCCCTGGCCGCTGGCGGCACCGACAACGGCGCCCCCGGCGAGCGCCCCTACCACCCCGGCTACTACGGCGCCTTCGTGCTCGACCCCGATGGCAACAACATCGAAGTGGTCTACCACGGCCCTGCCCGCTACAGCGCCGACTCGGTGAAAGTCACCTTCTGAACCCAGCGACGAAGGGGATCGCGTCGCTCTACCTCAATGGGACGGAAGCGAGCGGATCCCCGCGGTCCCTGTCTGCAAGGAGCGTGCAATGAGGATGTGGTTGTCGTGCCTGTTGCTGTGGGCCCTGCTGGGCCAGAATGCCGCTGCGCAATCGCGCTGCACCGATACACCACGCGGCCTGCTGACCCCCGCGCGGGTGACCTGCACGCACCAGACCGCGTGGATCGATTCAGGCGTGGTCGGCCAGCGCCGGGTGACCTACCAGCTGCCGCTGGGCACACCGCCGGCACACGGCTGGCCGGTGGTGCTGGTTTACCAGGGCTCGTTCTTCCCGCTGCAGAATTTCGACTACCGCAGCAACCAGCCATTTGGCGGCTATTACGAAGGCAAGCTGATCCAGACCCTGCTCGACCACGGTTACGCGGTGGTGGCACCGGCCGCGCCGGCTGATCTGTTCTGGCAGACCAATGTGCCGGGCCTGAGTGCGGCCTACGAGCTGGGCACCGATTACGATTTCCTCAGCAACGTCTTCGATGCGATTGCCGCCGGCCAGTTCGGCCCGCTCGACCCGCTGCGGCGCTATGCCACCGGCATTTCCAGCGGCGGCTACAACACCAGCCGCATGGCGGTTTCATTCCCGGGTGAATTCCGTGCGCTGGCCATCCAGTCCGGCTCGTACGCCACCTGCAGCGGGCCGCTGTGCGACGTGCCGGCGGTGCTGCCGTCCGACCATCCGCCCACCCTGTTCCTGCAGGGCTTCGTCGACACGGTGGTGCCGTGGTGGACCACCAACCGCTACTTCACCCGCCTGCAGGACCAGGGCCTGGAAACGGCGCTGTACACCGAACCGCTGGGCGGGCATGAATGGTTCGCCAGTTCACCGGCGCGCGTACTGGCCTGGTTCGACGCACATCCGTAAGGCGCAGATCGCAGGCTAGACGCCCGTTGCACTTGTCATCGTGCGTACCGGTAGCGCCGGGCCATGCCCGGCGGACCGGAAAATCACAACGTCTGCGTTGTTGCAGCTTTACCGCTGTACGAATACCTGCTGCGGGGGGGGGGGGGGGGGGGGGGGGGGGGGGGGGGGGGGGGGGGGGGGGGGG
>NZ_JACVUD010000015.1:0-71637 GCF_016624905.1 Stenotrophomonas sp. S49
TCGTGCCCGAGCTGGGTTGATGCGCACCATGGGCAGACCGGCAGCGTGCAAAGCATCCAGGACGGCATGCTCGTAACCCCCGCTGGCCTCAAGAACAACCTGCTTGATGGGCCACTTCTTCAGCCACCGAATCAGACTGACAAAGCCACGCTTGTCGTTGCTGAATTGGCGAAATTGCTCTTCATGGACAGCCACATCCAGCGTGGCTTTGCTGACATCGATCCCGATCCCAAACATGGCAGAACTCCGCTAGGCTGACAGGGTCGAGAGCTCCCCCCGCTTGCCCAGTCTTATCAGTTCGAGCGCCAACTCAACCAACTGTTCGGGCGGTTCAGGGAGAATCCGGCGTGGGGACCCAAGCTACTTCACGGTCGCAAGACCTGGATCCACACGGTCGCCCACGCCGGGCTCTCGGCACCCAAGGTGCCAGATCGGCAAGAGATAAGATCCACGCCATGCGTGGATGCGGTCAGCGACCGCGCAGGAAGAACGACACCGGCACCATCACCTGCACCGGGTCGCCGGCCACCTCAGCCGGCGGCGCCGGAACCGGGCTGGCGCGCGCAACGGTGTCCAGCGTTTCCTGGTCCAGCAGCGTGTGGCCACTGCTGCGTTCAATGCGCGCCGCGGTCACCCGGCCATCGCGGAACACCGCGAACCGCACATATGCAACACCCTGCTGGCGCAGGCGTTCGGACTGCCGTGGATAGCGCCGGTGCTGCTGCAGATGGCCCAGCAGCAGGCCCTGCCAGGTGGCGTTGGCGGTACTGGGCTGCCCCGCCGTGGTCTGCGCCGCGGCGTAACGCGTCCCTGAATCGGCGGCGACCTGCGGCGGCGCGCTGGTCTGCGCGATGTTGGCATCGGCGGTGTCCGGCGAGGGGCGTGGCTGCGGCGCGCGCGGCGGCGGCAGATCGCCCTGCGGCTGCACAGGCACCTGGGGTTGTTCGTGCTGCACCGGCTTCGTTGCCTGCCGCTGCTGTTGCAGCAGCAGCGGCCCGCTGGCGACCTCGCGCGGCGGCGCGGGCGGGGCCTGTGCCATCGGCGCCAGTTCCAGCATCAAGGCCGCCGGCGCCGCCACGGGGGGCTGCACCGATGCGCGGGCCGCCCACCAGCAGGCCACGCCGATCAACAGCGCATGTGCCAGCAGCACGATCGCCAGGCTGGTCGCCCAGCGCCGCAGTCCGCTCATCGGGCGCCCTGCTCCAGCCCGACCAGCGCCACTTTCAGGTGGCCGGCAGCGCGCAGCGCATCCAGCGTGGCCATCAGCTCACCGTAGGCCACCTGTGTATCGGCGCGCAGATGGATGCGTTGTCCGGTGTCACCCCCGGTCGCGGCCTGCAGCGCCGCTGCCAGACCCTCGCGCGTGACCGCCTGCTCGCCCACGCGCAGCGACAGATCGGCCTGCACGGTCACATACACCGGTGCCTGCTCGCTGGGCGCGGCCTGCGCGCTGCTGGTCGGCAACTGCACTGGCACCGACACCGTGGCCAGCGGTGCGGCCACCATGAAGATGATCAGCAGCACCAGCATCACGTCGATGAAGGGCGTGACATTGATTTCGTGTGCTTCTTCCGGCGTATCGTCACGCTCGGACGCGGTCCTGATCGCCATGCCCGCCTCAACCGATGCCGCGCTGCGCAGCGCGGTCCAGATCACGCGAGACCAGTTGCTGCACGCCCGCCGACAGATCGCCCAGCAGGCCGCGCAGGCCGGCCAGCACGCGACTGAAGTGGTTGTAGACCAGCACCGCCGGAATCGCGGCCACCAACCCCAGCGCGGTGGCCAGCAGGGCCTCGGCAATGCCCGGTGCAACCACGGCCAGGTTGGTGGTGTTGCTGTGGGCAATGCCGATGAAGCTGTTCATGATGCCCCACACCGTGCCGAACAGGCCCACGAAGGGGGCCACTGCACCAATGCTGGCCAGCACGCCGATACCGCGCCGCTGCATGCGCGCGGTGTCCAGTTCGATGCGGTCCAGGCGCGAGGCCACGCGCTCCTTGATGCCTGCGCGGTCCGCCAGCCCGGTGGACAACTGCAGTTCGGTGCGGGCGGCCAGCAACATGGCGGCGGCCGTGCCCTGCCCCAGCGTGGCGTCCTGCGGCTCTGCAGGCAGCTGTGGCGCAGACAGCAGCTGAGTGCGCGCGGCGCGCAGCGCGCGGGCCTGGCGCTGCAGTTCCCAGCCCTTGGCCAGCAGCACGGTCCAGGTGGCCAGCGAGGCCAGCGCCAGGGCGATCATCACCGCTTTGACCACCACATCAGCGGCCAGGTACATGGCCCAGGGGGTCAGCGCGGAAGGGGCCATCGGGGCCAGGTCAGCAGGCAGCATCGTCGTTACGTCCATCAGCATCAGGGGCGGCGCGGCGGCGGCCGGCACGCAGGTCGGCCACGTCCATCTGCAGGCGCGGCGTGGGATCGGGGCGCGGCGCCGGGCGGCTGAGTACATAGCCGGCGCTGACCGCGAAGAACAGGCCGACGCCCAGCAGCAGGCGCCAGGAGGGGTGTGCACCCCAGCAGAACAAGGCGAAGCCCACCGCCATGCCGGCGCTGGCAAAGGCCTTGCCCTTGCGCGACACCGCGCCCTGTTCACGCCACAGGCGCAGCGACGCGCCATAGCGCGGGTGGGCCAGCAGGCGCTGCTCGAACTTCGGCGAACTGCGTGCAAAGCAGCCCACTGCCAGGATCAGGAAGATGGTGGTGGGCATCACCGGCAGCAGCGCGCCGATCACCCCCAGGCCCACCATCAGCCAGCCCAGTGCGAACCACAGCCAGCGCATCAGGCGCCGGCCTGCAGCGGCCGCCCAGGCATCAGCAGAACTCCCGTTCGACGTGGCCATGCACACTGCGGAACGCCGTGTCGGCGGCGTCGATCACCTGCTGTTCCTGCTCGGTGGTCAACACCACCGCATCCAGCGCAGCGGTGAATTCGCGCCAGTGGCGCGCGGCGCCATCGGGGTGTGCGGCCAGGTGGCGCGCGCCGAAGTCGCGATCCAGCCCCAGCGCAGCGGCCATCTTGTACAGCACCGTACCGCCCAGGTTGGATCCCTCGGCCACGTACAGCCAGCCCAGCGCGGCCGGCAGGGAAAGGTCATCGCCCAGCGCGGCGATATCGGCACCGGGCAGCGTCTGTTCCAGATCCTGCAGGTCGCGGCGCACCTGCTGCAGGCGGCGGCGTTCGTGCAGGTCCGGCAGCAGCGCATCCAGCGCAGGGTTGGCATACAGCGCGTCGATGCTGCGGTGGAAGCGGTACTGCACGCGCAGGAAACGGGCGAAGTTGCTGCGATTGGCGAAGATATCGCCGGCCATGATGCGCTTGTCCAGCGCACCGTGGCTGTCACGGGTGGCGGTCTTGAGCCGCACGCTGCGGCTGGTTTCGGAAGTCACGGAGGCGGTCATGCAGGGAACCCGGGGAAGCGTCGTGCAGTAGACGTCTGAACGGGGGATTTCCCCAAGCGCGCAAGCGTCGATAATGCAGGTTCCCAATCCGCCAGGTAACGACCATGATCACCACCGAACCGCGCATGACCAATCTGTTCCTGCAGCTGGGCCTGGATGCCAGCGCCGAGGGCATCGCCCAGTTCATCGGCAGCCACCAGCTGGCCACCGAAGTGGAAGTGGTTGACGCGCCGTACTGGAATGATGCGCAGCGCCAGTTCCTGGCCGAATCGCTGGAAGCGGACGCGGCCTGGACCACCGTGGTTGACGAGCTGAACGAGGCGCTGCACGAAGATGCGGTGAAGGCTGCGCGCGGTCTGTAAGCGCGCAGGCCGGGGTCAGAGCCCTTTCCGCAGGAAAGGGATCCGACCCCGATGTTGCCCGGCCGATCAATACCGCCAGGTCACCGCCAGGCGTGCGGTGCGGCCCGGGGCCGGCATCACACCCAGGGCAAGCGGGTCCAGGTAGTAGCGATCGGTCAGGTTGTCCACGTTCGCTTCCACCGACAGCTGGTCGTTGAACGCCCAGCTGGCGAAAACGTCCACCACCGTGGTGGGGCGATACAACTGCTGGATGGCCGACAGGCCCACGTTCCATTCCTTGTCCAGCTTGCTGATCGGGCCAGCGTTGTGCACCACGCGGGTGCCGAACGTCAGGCGCTCGTCGAACAGGCGCGAGCCCAGGGTCAGGTTGACCATGTAGCGCGGCGGGTTCTGCGTGTTGGTGTAGGACCCTTCGAAACCGCCGTCAACGCAATCCGGGGTGGCCGCCAGCTCGGCGTTCTTGCGCTGCACGCCATAGGCGCGGCGTTCGGCGGCAATGTCCGGCGCGCAGGTCTTGGCCTTGAAGTAGTAATGCGCGGACAGATCGGCAAACAGCTTGCCGCTGTCATAGCTGGACTGGAACTCCATGCCCGAGACCTTGAAGCGGTCGATGTTGCGGATCAGCCCGGCCGACAGGGTGCGGTAGTCGCGGGTGATCAGATCATCGATGCGGGTGTCGAAGTAGGCCAGCTTCAGCGCCAGGCGATCGCCGGCGGTGAACAGGTCGTGGTGGATGGTACTGGCGCCCAGCTCCCAGCTGTGTGCGGTTTCCGGCTTCAGTTCGGCCACCGGACGTGCGGCGGTGAACAGCCCCAGCGTGGTTTCGAACAGGCTGGGCAGCTTGGTGCCTTCGGCGTACTTCAGGTAGATCATGGCGTCTTCGCTGAAGCGGAACGCCACGCTGGCGGTGGGCGAGAACGCGCTGTCACGGCGCCGGATAGGCTGCGACCAGGTCCAGCTGACCGGCACTTCGTAGTCTTCCGGGGCGTCGGCATCGTAGAAGTTCCAGCCGCCCAGATCGGCCACCGTGCCCTTCTTGTACGGCGAGGCCAGCAGCGAGGCCTGGGTGAAGTTGCCGTTGGCGTCCGGGTACCAGTTCAGCAGCGCGATGCGCTGCGCGCGCCACGACGGCAGCGCCGGGTTGCCGTTCAGCAGCTCGGTGTAGCGGTACTGGCCCTGCACTTCATAGGCATCGACGGTGGCCAAGCGGTTGCGGTCGTGCACGTCCACGCGGTTCCAGCGGCCGCCGGCCATCAGTTCCCAGTGTTCGTTGGGCTCCCACTTCAGCGCTGCCACGGCGCTGGTTTCCTTGCGCCAGGCATTGCGCAGGAAGCGGTTGTTGACCAGGTCGTCCTGCATGATCGGGCCGGAACTGCCCGGCGCGATGTCTTCATCGCTGTAGGACAGGCCGTAATCCAGGGTGAAACGGCCCGCGCCGGCTTCGAAGAGCGAGGTGTTGCTGGCGTCCAGGCCGAAGCGCTTCTGCCGCAGCGGATTGCGGTAGGCATCCTTGTAGCCGGGGTTGCCGCTGAAGCTGGGCGCGTCGTACCACTCGGTGTGGCGGTCGAAGTACCACGGGGTGATGCCGGTCAGGCTGTTGTACATCACGCTGTCGGCGTCGGTGTACCAGGCGTTCACGCGCAGGTCGACCTTGTCGCTGTCCGGGTTGAAGCGGTAGCGCGCGCTGTAGCTCTCCATGTCCACGTGGCCCGGATCCCACTGCGGCACGCGGTCGCGGTCCACGCGGATGATCTGCGAGGCCATGATCTCGCCGGCCGTACCTTCGTAGCGGCGGTAGCCCAGTTCCAGGGTCTGCGCATCATCGATGCGCCAGGTGCCCTTCAGCAGCGCCGATTCCGAGCGCGAGGAGGTGTTGAATACCTCGGTGCGCGGCGGGTTCAGCGGCGCCAGCGTGCGCCGGGTCTGCGGGAAATCGTCGTAGCCGTGCTTGCCGGAAAAATAATTGCCATTGTCGCGGTAGGCGTAGGCGGCCACCAGATCGAAGCGATCCCAGTGGCCGGCCGCGGCCACGTTGAAGAACTGGCTGCCGGTGGCACTGCGGTCGCTGCGCGGCGCGGCATCGTAGTCCGGCAGGTTGTTGGCGCTGCCGTTGGCCAGGCCGCCGCGCACGCGCACGCCCACGTCGCGGCCTTCGCGCAGCACATCGTCCACGTTCAGCGTTTCCATTTCCACCACGCCGCCGATGCCGCCGGAGGCATTGGCCTGCAGGCTGGGGCCCTTGGTGATGGTCAGGCGCGAGATCAGGTCGGGATCGAGGTAGGTGCGCTGCGACTGGCCGGCATAGCCGCGATAGGTATCGATGCTGGACTGGCCGCCGTCGATGATGACCGGTACCCGGCTCTGGCCCTGGATGCCGCGGATGTTGACGTCGAAGCCGTTGCCGACGCGCGGATCACCGGCGGTCACGCCGGCCACGCCCTTGACGATGTCACCGGTGGAGGTGCCGCGGAAGCGTTCCAGCGTGGTGCGGTTGATCGTGCTGGTCGAGCCCACCGTGCGGTAGCTGTCGAGCAGGCGTGCTTCATCACTGACCGTACCGCCCTGCACCGGGTCGCCGGCCACGCTGAGCGTGTCGGTCACGATCACATCATCGCCGGCCTGCAGAGGCGCGCCAGCTTCCAGGATGACCGCATCGGGGCTCATCGGGCGCGCCAGCAGACCGGTGCCCTGCAGCAGCTGCGACAGCGCCTGGCTGGCCGGCAGGTTGCCACTGACCGCCTGCGAGGTACGCCCGGCGGTGAGCGCTGCGGCATAGGCCACCTGCACGCCGGACTGGCGCATGTAGCTGCGCAGTGCTTCATCCAGCGACTGGGCAGGAATGTCGAAGCGCTGCACGGCGGAGTCGGCGCCGCGCGGTGCGGACTGGGCAAAGACGGCAGGCGTGGTGGCGGCCAGGCCGGCAGCCAGCAGCGCGATGCACAGGCGGGACGGACGCGGCCGACGGCCACGGCTTGAGAAGTCGTACATAGGAAACCTGTCAGGAGAGCGTTACCGCGGACGCGGCGTCATCCGCACAGCGCGCGGACACAACGACGTACGTGGCGGCGGCGGGTACGTTCGTGGAGTAAGACGGATGGGATGAGCGGAACCCCAAGGTGAATTCATCCACGCATGGCGTGGATCTACTGGACGATGGCCACGCCCAACGGCCAGCGGGTGACCCGCAGGCCGGCGGTGGCCGCCAGCGTGTCCAATGCCTGCTCGGGGCGGTCGATGCGCAGCGCCGCGCTGATCGGTGGCAGCGATGACAGATCACCGCGCACGAAGGTCGGGCCGCTGCGATACCGCCCCAGACGGTCGATCGCCTCGGCCACCGGGGTCTGCTGCAGCAGCAGTTCGCCGCGGCGCCAACTGCCGATGCTGTCGGTGTCGGCGTCCGCCAGGCGCTGTACGCCGCTGTGCCCCCCATAGGACGCGCGCTGCCCGGCGCGCAGGTAGGTCCAGCCACCATCGGCGGGGCTGGCCACGCGCACCTGCCCCTGCCCCACTTCGGTCCGCGCGCCATCGCCCTGCCGTTCCACGGTGAACGCCGTGGAGATGTCCTCCACCACGCCGTTGCCGGCCGACACACTGAAACGCCGTTGGGCATCGGCCGCCACCTCGAACCAGGCGCGGCCGCGCAGCAGTTCGATCTGCCGTGCCGTCGCGTCGAAGCGCACGGCAATAGCGCTGTCGGCGTCGAGGACGGCGCGACTGCCGTCGGGCAGGCGCACGTCCTGCACGAATTGCTGGCTGCGGTGGTCGGCCTGCAGGCGCAGCCAGGCATCGGGCCACACCACCAGCAGCGCCACCGCGGCGGCGGCGGCCATCGCCCAGCGCAGACGCCGCGGGCGCCGACGCGGCGGCGCGACCGGCGCGCACACCGGGGGCGGCCCCAGGCTGCGCCACAGCCGACGCTCGTGCTCGAACGCACGGCGATGGCCCGGCTGCTGCAGCCAGTGCTCGAAGGCCTGCATGCGCGCATCACTCAGCTCGCCGGCCGCCAACCAGGCAATCCAGTCGCGGGCCTGCTCGGCCAGGGCAGCATCGTGGGCGGAAGATGTCGGCAGGTGCGGGCTCATGGGCTGGCGGGTGGGCGCGTTCACGCGCGTGGCAGGGTGCAGGGTGGCAGGCACGCCACTGCAGGGAAGACGTCTGCGGGCGGGCCGGCCCCAAGCCTATCCATCATCGCCCCTCGCGGGCCCAGGCCAGCCGCTGCAACGCGGAACGCATGTGGTTCTCGACGGTGGTGACCGACACTGCCAGGCGCCGGGCGATCTCGGCCTGGGTCAGGCCCTGCAGCCGGTTGAGGCGGAAGATGGTGCGCGTGGGCTCAGGCAGATGGCCGGCCGCTTCCAGCACGCGCTGCAGTTCGTCCTGCGCCATCACCTGCGATTCGGTGGACACGGTGTCCTCGTCCTGCCACAGGTAGTGATCGGCCAGCAGACGGTTGCGACGGGTGGCCTCGCGGCCGTGATCGGTGGCCAGGTTGATGGCCAGCCGGTACAGATAGGCGCGCGGGTTGTCGATGGTCTGCTGGCTGTCCACGCCGCGGGCCTTGAACCACACGGCCTGGATCACGTCCTCGGCGCTGCTTTCGCTGCCCAGGATGCGCTGCACGCGGCGCAGCAGCGCCGGCCGTTCGCGGATCAGCAGTTCGGTAAGCGTGGCGGCATTGGAGGGCATGCGCGATGGGGGCAGACAGGGGCGGCGCGCATGCTACTCCGTTGATGCGAATAAATCACGTTTGCATTGCCACGAACATCCTTCAGAGGCAGTCGGTCAGTGCCTCGTACACGCTGCCGGGCATGCCCGGCACCGGCACATGGATGGCCTCGCTGGCCGGTGCCGCCCCCCAGGCGCGCAGCACATCCTCCAGCCGCGTACCTGCGGCAATCGGCAACGCGCAGGCAAATGCGCCCTGGTCCACGTCGAAGCGGCCGTCGCCGCGCACGCGGGTATCGCTGCCGGCAAAGGTCCAGATGCAGCCGGCCAGCACGCCGGAGCCGGAATGCACCGAGCAGCGCAGGCGCATGGCCCAGAGGTTGTAGTACTGGCCTTCGCAGAAGGTATCGCCACAGACGTCGTCGAAGCCGCGCTCGAGCGCGCGTTCGGCGGCCAGGAAGCGCTCGTGGCCGGCCGCAGGCGTCGGGTACTGGCGCGCATCAACGTAGGGCCCGGCGGCCTGGAGAGCGCCTGCCAGCAGCAGACCCGCGCACAGCGCAACGGCAAGGAGCATGCGCATCAGCCCACCCTCCCCGGCCCTTGCAGGCACTCAGCCAAGCCCTCGAACAGGCCGTGGCCAACGCCGGGCAACGGCGCGGTCAAACCACCGGGCGCCGCCAGCGCGGCGTGGAAGGCTTCCACAGGCACGCCCGGCTGCAGCGGCACCGTGCAGGCCCAGCGCCCGTTATCCACCTGCACCTGCCCGGCATCGGCCTGCACTGCCAGTTCGCTGGCGGCAACCACCCAGACGCAGCGTTGCACGGTGCCGCGCGCGGCCAACACCGCGCAGCGGAACTGCATGACCCGGTAGTTGCTGTAGTCGCCCTCGCACAGGGTATCGGCGCACAACGCAGAGAACTCGCGGGCCAGCGCGGCTTCCAGATCGAAGGCACGGTCCCAGTTGGCTTCGGGATGGGGGTAGTCGATCAGATCCACATGCAGCCCGCGCGCCAGGCCGGGCAGCGAGGCAAAGAACAGGAGGGCGCCGCAGCACCCGATCATCCATCGCATGTCAGCACTCCAGGTGAACGAGGCTCCAGCCTGCGCCCGCCCGCTGGGGCCGGCCATCGGGGAAGCCCGCGCCGGCCGGTGGGCGATGCACGCCGCGGCAGGTGGGAACCGCCCCGCTGCACAGCGCCCGGCAAAGGCATAAAATGGGGGACTAACCGTCTACACCCCCACCTGGAGCACACCATGGGTCTGGAACTCGTCTCGCCCGGCAAGAACCCGCCGGAAGAAATCAACGTCATCATCGAGATCCCGAAGGACTCGGAGCCGGTGAAGTACGAAGTGGACAAGGAAACCGGCGCGATCTTCGTCGACCGCATCCTGTCCACCCCGATGCGCTACCCGTGCAACTACGGCTACGTGCCCAGCACCCTGTGCGGCGATGGCGACCCGGCCGACGTGCTGGTGGTGCTGCCGCTGCCGCTGGTGCCGGGTTCGGTGGTGCGCTGCCGTCCGGTGGGCGTGCTGAAGATGAGCGATGAAGCGGGCAGCGACGAGAAGATCCTGGCCGTGCCGGTGTCGAAGATCTTCAGTGGCTACGCCCACGTGGAAGACATCGGCCAGGTGTCCAGCCACTGGCTGGAGCGCATCGGCCACTTCTTCGAGCACTACAAGGACCTGGAAAAGGGCAAGTGGGTGAAGCTGGACGGTTGGGGTGGCGCGGCCGAGGCCAAGCAGATCCTGATCGAGGCGCACCAGCGCCATCTGGACAACAAGGCCTGATCCTGAACAGGATCGCTCCGGCGCAGCCCGCAGGAGCGATCCTGGTCACGTTTCATGACGGCGGTCCATCACTGTTGGCGCCGTATTAGGTAAATTGCGTCACTTCACACGTCTTCGACGCCCATCGTCGAGACAGCCAGGGGAATGTGTCGTGCGTATTCTGCTTGTAGGGGATGCAGCCAGCCTGCCGGCTGAGCTGTCCGAATTCATTGCCGATCTTGGGGAAGACTGGCAACCGTTGACCGCCACCGATGGCCACAGCGCGATGAGCGTGGTGGCTGCGCAGGGCGTGGACGCGGTGATCGTCTGCCCGCAGCTGCCCGATCTCAATGCCACAACGTTGCTGGGGCAGATCCGTACGCTGCGCCCGGAAACCATCCGTATCGCGCTGGTCGATGCCCAGCAGGGCAACCGGCCGCCGCCGGCGCGCCTGATCGGCGTGGCCCACCGCTTCCTGCCGCTGCCACTGGCGCCGGAAGTGCTGCTGGAGGCGCTGACCAGCCTGGAAGAGCTGCGCGAAGTGCTGGACAGCCCGCGCCTGCGCGATGCCATCGGCCGCATCGAGAAGCTGCCTTCGCCGCCGCACCTGTACCTGAGCCTGACCCAGGCGCTGGAACACGATGACGAGACCGACAGCGCCGATGTCGCCAAGCTGGTGGCCGCCGACCCGGCCATTGCCGCCAAGGTGCTGCAGCTGTCCAACTCGGCGTTCTTCAGCCAGGGCCGCACCATTGCCGACCTGCGCACCGCGGTAACGCGGCTGGGCCTGGCCACGCTGCGTGACCTGGTGCTGGCCAGCGAGGTGTTTTCCGCGCCCACGTTGTCTGCGGCCGAGCGCAATTCGCTGCAGCAGCGCGCGCTGATGGCCTCGCGCCTGGCCGCGCGCCTGCTGCCCGAATCCAGCGCCGAGCTGGGCGCCACCGCCGCACTGCTGGCCGATATCGGCCTGCTGCTGCCGGGGGTGCGCAACGAGCGTACCGACCCCTCACTGGGCGGCGATCCCCTGCCCGGCCATGCCGAGGCCGGCGCCTACCTGCTGGGCCTGTGGGGCCTGCCGATGCCGATCATCGAGGCCGTGGCCTTCCACCTGCAGCCGCAGCGTTCGACCACCCGCAGCTTCTGGGTGACCGGCGCGGTGCACGTGGCGCTGGCACTGGTGAACGGCGACCCGGTGGACGAGGACTACCTGCAGCGCGCAGGGGTGCTGAACAAGCTGCCGCAGTGGCGCGAACACGCGAATAGCCTGATGGGGCTGGTGCCCAGCGAGGCCTGAGCGCCGCACAACAAGGCAAACCGAGGGCAGGCCGCAGGGCCTGCCCTTTTTTCATGCCGCCTGCAGACCCGGTGATCGCGCAAAGAAAGAGGGCGGACCTTGCGGTCCGCCCTCCTTGTACTGCGTGTTCCAGGCTTCGATGGATCAGAAGCGCTGGTTGTACTGCACGAACAGGTAACGATCGTAGTCCAGCATCGGATCGAGCTGCACGGCGCTGGCGTTGGTCACCGCGTAGGTGATCGGCGGGGTCTTGCCGAACACGTTGCGGGCACCGACGGTCACGCTGCCGTTCCACGGAGCCTGCCAGGTGGCAGAGATGTCGTGATAGACGATCGCGCCCTTCTTGTTGGCACCCAGGCCACCGGCCCAACCACCGTTGTCGGTCTGGTAGTTCGGCTGGTTGCACTCGATGCCGGCTTCCTGGTCGTAGCAGAAGTCACGGAAGCCACCGTAGTAGCGCATGCTCCAGTTGGCCGACAGGTCACCCTTGGTCCACGTGGTGGTCAGGGTGCCGCGGACGCGCGGGAAGTTCCAGTAGCCTGCGTAGTCATCCCACTCGGCACCCTTGGTGGCCTGCTGGCGGTAGCTGACCAGGTAGTTGGTGTCCAGGTTGAACGACAGGGTGCCGAAGGCGTATTCCGGCAGGCGGTAACGCACGCCGAAGTTGTAGCCTTCGGTTTCCAGCGAACCCAGGTTGGCGTTGCCACGGCTCAGGCTGGTGACCTGACCGGTGGTGGCGTCACGGCTGAACTGGTTGCAGAACGCTTCGATGTTGTTCTGGTAGCACTGGTTCAGCACGTAGTTGGCCGACACAGCGGTGATCACGTTGTCGACGGTGATCTTGTACCAGTCCAGCGAAACGTTCAGGCCATCAACGAAGCTCGGGCTGTAGACCAGGCCCGCGGTGCGGGTCTTGCTGGTTTCCGGCTGCAGCGATTCGTTGCCCACGCCCGAGTTGAACGGGGCGTTGCCCTGCACGTCACGTGCGGTGACCGGACGGCCAGCGGCGTCGGTCTGGCGGAAGTCCGAAGCCAGGCCCTGGCCGGCGCAACGTGCGGCAACGCCGGCGTTGGCGGTCTGGCCGAACACGGCATCACACGGGTCGGTGAAGGTGTCGAAGGTCTGCGAACCGCCACCGAAGGTGTCGTCCAGGGTCGGTGCACGGAAGCCTTCACCGTAGGTGGCACGCACCAGCAGGTCTTCGATCGGCTTCCAGGTGACGCTGAACTTGCTGTTGACGGTGTTGCCGAACTTGTCGTAATCCGAATAACGGCTGGCGATATCCAGCGACAGTTCCTTGGCACCCGGCATGTCACGCAGCAGCGGGACCATCAGCTCCAGGTAGACTTCGTTGGTCTTGTACTGGCCGCTGGTGGCCTGTGCGGCCAGGTCGGTGGTGTAACCGGCCGAGGACAGCGCGTCCGGGTTGTCGAAGCCGGACACTTCGCGGTGCTCGTAACCGGCAGCGAAGGCGAACTCGCCTGCGTCACCCGGCATGTCGAACAGCGAACCGGTGATGTTGGCGAAGTACTGCTTGCTCTTGCTCTGGCCGGTCGAGTTCAGGATCGTGTTGATGTACGCCAGCGCGTCCGGGGTAGCGCCCGAAGCGCCGCCCAGCACGTTGAACGGGGTGCACTGGCCGGTGCCGGTGCCCAGCGCGATCGGGTTCTCAGCGGTGCCGCACTGGGCGACGCCGGCGGCGTTGATGAACGACGGGCCCAGGGCCTTCTGCAGGGCCAGCAGGTTGATGTTGCCCGAGCTGATCTGGGTCACATCGTACTGGTTGTAGTTGATGCCCACATCCCAGTCGAACGGACGATTGTTGAAGTCGAAGTTGCCTTCCAGCGCCGCGTCGAAGTGCAGCGACTTGACGTTGTTTTCAGTGATGCGCGGCAGCTCGAAGATACGACGGCCCCAGCCGGAGATGTCCTGGCCGGTCGGGTTGTACAGGCTGTCCTTGCTGATCACGACCGGGAAGGTCGGCTGCGAGGTGCCGGTGAGCGGGTAGCCGGCGATCTGGCGCTTGGAATCGCGCTCGGAGTACATCGCGGTCGACTTCAGACGCAGGTTGTCGTTGATGTCGTAGCTGGCCGAGGTGAACATCGACTTCTGCTCGCCACCCTGGTTCAGCATCATCTGCTGGGAGGCGTTGTAGTAGTCGTCTTCACCGATCAGGTGGTAGTTGTTCCAGTCGCTGGAATCAGCGCCGACGCCAACCGGGGTGTCCCACGAACCGGTGTGGTTGACCACCCAGGTGTTGGGCTGCCAGACACCCTTGGAGTTGTACGAGCCTGCACCTTCGGTGCCAGCGGCACGCGGATCGGTGAAGCGGCCCCACGGGCCGGCCGGGCTCAGGCCGTCTTCCTTGTGGTTCTGGCCGTAGCTGTAGCGGGTCAGGCCACGGTCCTTGGCCCACACCGGATCTTCCTTGGTGTAGTTGGCGCCGAACACGATCGAGGAACGCTCGCCGGTCGAGCCCAGGGTCAGGCTGTACTGGGTCTTGGCACCGTCGCCACGGCTGTTCTGGCCGTAGTAGACGCTGGCTTCTGCGCCGTCGAAGTTCTTGCGCAGGATGATGTTGACCACGCCGGAGATGGCGTCGGAACCGTAGATGGCCGAGGCGCCGTCCTTCAGCACTTCCACGCGATCGATCAGCGAGGTCGGGATGGTGGACATGTCGGTGAAGCCAGCCAGGCTGGTGCTCCAGCGCTTGCCGTTGACCAGCACCAGCGTGCGCTGCTCACCCAGGTTGTAGAGGCTGACGTACTGGCCGCCCTGCTCCGGGTTGGAGGCCAGCACGGCCGCCTTGCTGAAGGTCTGGGTGCCGGCAACCGACAGGTTCTGCAGCAGGTCGCCAACGCTGACCAGACCCGAACGCTGGATTTCCTCGTGGCTCAGGGTCAGAACCGGCTGCGAGGTCTCCACGTCCACCGAGCGGATGCGCGAGCCGGTGACTTCCAGACGATCGAGGGTGGTGGCAGCAGTGGCTTCCTGGGCGGAAGCGAAGGCCGGGGTCAGCGCAATCGCGATGCCGGCCGGCAGCAGGCCCAGCCTCAGGGCGGGGTTGCGAACGTTCATCAATCTCTCCAAGGTACGTGTTAGTAGCGTGTTAAAACACCCCAGCACGTTACGATTGCGTTGCAGCGCTGTATTTGCGCGAACCAACGAGAGACTTTGCTGATTTTGGCGGGAGCTTCGCACCCTCTTCACGGAACCGCGAAGCGGACGTGCCATAGCGGGCGCGGAAGGCCCGCGCGAAGCTGCAGCAGTTGTCGAAACCGCTGGCAGCGGCGACTTCGCCCACCATCATGTCGGTGTCGCGCAGCAGGTCGGCGGCACGCTCCAGGCGCAGGCGCGCCGAAAGCGACTGCGGGCTTTCTTCATACAGGCTCTGGAAGGTCTTGGACAGGTACCAGCTGGAGAAGTTGGTCAGCTCGGCCAGTTCGCCAATGCGCACCACGCGATGGCTGTTGCCTTCCAGGTACAGGCGCGCACGCTGCATTCGGCCGAACACCTGGCGCTTGCGGCTGCGCGAGCGGCCCGGGCAACGCTGCACGTTGTCGGCCAGGCCGCGCTGCAGGCCCGCCAGATGCAGCAGCAGCGGCCGCAGCGACTGCGCCGGCTGGCCGCTGGCCAGGGCGTCGCGCCACAGGCGCAGGGCAACGCGGGCGTCGCCGCGGTTCATCTGGCCACGACCGGCGTACAGGCCGCAGTCGGCCATCTCGGCCAGCGCCCGCAGCGCTTCGATGTTCAGGTTCAGGCCCACGCACAGACCATTGCGGCCGGCCTGCACCAGCGGGCGCGATTCTTTTTCGAAGGCGATCCACTCGCCCTGGCGCAGGCGGAACCGCCCTTCCTTCGCCTCCACCCACGAGGTGCCACGCACCTGCATCCATACAGTGAAGCTGCTGCCTGCGGTCTGCAGGCTGCCCAGCCGGGCAACGCCCAGGCAGGTCGGGGCCACGTCATCGACAGCCTTGTCCAGCGAGACGGTTTGGCCACGATCGGCCAGCGAGAGTTGACGCATGGGAGCACCACGGATTTGCCAAGTACAGGCCACCGTTTTGCCAAATCAGGTGCATGCCGGTCAGGAAGAACCGCCGAGATCGCCACGAAATCGCTACGACTTCGCCACGAAAGAGTTACGAAGGCCCCTTGTCGTTGAAAATCAGCAACTTGGAAAACGCTGGGAACAGCGTGGGCGCTGCGGCCGGCAGGTGCATCACGCCAATGTCGGCACCGTCGGACACTGCCAGGGCCAGATACAGGTCGCTTCCGTCAGCACTGGCGCTCAACCCGTTGCCTGCGCTCAGCCGTTGCGCGTCCAGGCAACGCTCCGGTTCGGTCGCCCCGCCCTGCATGCGGGTGAGCGTGGTGGAACAGTCGGCCGTGCTGCCCAAGTAGTCGATGCGGCCGTTGCCGGCCACCGCCCACGTGCGATAGCGCCAGCGGCTCGGCCAGCCATCGCTGATCTGCTGCACGCTGGCCGCGTCCAGATTGGGATTGATCGACCACAGCCCGCTGGCGGCCAGGCGGGTGTACAGCACGCGGCCACTGCTGCGGTCCAGGCGCGCCTGCGATACGCCGTCCAGGCTGGCCAGGCGACGCCACGGCTGGGTGCTGCGATCGAACAGGCTCAGCCGCACCCGCTGCTGGTCATCGCGTTCCAGTACCAGCACCTGTTCCGGCGTGGCCCCGTACAGCGCCTGCAGCGGTTGCTGCACCGGCACCGGCAGCACCTGCAGGCGCTCGTCACGCGGGGCGATTTCGTAGACCACGGCCTGCCCGTGTGCATCGCGCCCAACCACCAGCAACTGGCGGCTGTCGGTGGACCAGTCGGGCGCCTGCCGCGCTTCTGGGCGCAGCCCTTCGATCGGCCGCAGCGAATCGGGCCGCTGCATGTCGGCCCACCACAACGCAAAGCTGCCCGAGCGGTCAGAACTGAACACCAGCTGCCGCCCGTCCGGGGCCACCATCGGCTGCCCATCGCGCCCGCTGGATGCGAACAAGCGCTGTGCGCTGCCGCTCTGCACCGGCATGCGGAACATGCCGAACTGTGCGCGGCGATGGACGAAGGCCAGCATGTCGCCGCGCCGCGAAACGGCCGGCCACTGTGCATCGTCCAGGCCGGCATCGCGCAGCGTGCGCCGTTCCACGTCCAGATAGTACAGGCGCGCCTCGCTGTCCACGCGGCGACCGAACACGATGTGTCGGCCATCGCCCAGCCAGGCCCAGCCGCGCAGCTCGGCGGCCTCGTTGGTCAGCTGTTCCGGGGTGCCGCCGTTGGCCGGCATGCGCCACAGATCGCCCAGCTGCGGGTTGCGCACGAACACCAGCCAGCGCCCATCGGGCGAATAGCGCGGCGCGTAATCGAAATCATCTTCGCCGGCACCGTACTGCAGCGCGCGCCACTGCCCACTGGGCAGGTCCAGCACGCGGATGCCGCGATGCGCATAGCGGCCCACCATGCTGCCGAACACCAAGCCACGGCCATCGGGGGTCCAGTCGAAGCTGAGCAGCTCGGTGCCATCGCAGCGCGTGGCCTGGCGCAACGCGCCGCCGGTGGCGCTGGCAATCAATACCTGGCAACTGCCGTCAGCAGCGAAGCGCGCGAAAGCGATCTCGCGCCCGTCCGGCGACCAGCTGGGGAAACGGTCGCTGGCACCGGCCGGCGGTTGCACCAGCTGACGTGCCGGCGCGTTGCCCGAGGTCTGCACGCGGATGGCGCCACCGTTCTGGCTGTCATCGTTGGCGCCTTCGTAGGCCACCTGCGAACCATCGGGCGACAGGGTCGGGTAGGTCTCGAAACCGGCGGTGGCGGTGATCAGCCGATACGGGCGTTCGGGGCTGCCGATGACCCGCGTGCCGTCTTCCACCACTGCATCCAGCGGCGAGGACGGCGCAGGACGTTGTGCCAGCAGCACGCTCAGCACCAGCAGCGCCAGCAGCATGGCCACGCCCACCGCCAGCAGCAGGCGACGACGCCACAGGCGCCAGCGGCGCCGGCGCGCATCCTGTGGGTCTTCCACTTGCGCGTCGACGGCGGTCTCCACCGGCGCGCTGTCCTGCGCCTCCGGCTCGCTGTCGTGCAGCCACTGCACCGGCACCAGCAATCGATAGCCGGTCTTGGCAATGGTTTCGATGTACGACTGGCCGCTGTCTTCGCCGATGGCAAAGGCCTTGCGCAACTGCGTGACAGCCTGGGTCAGCACATCGTTGGTAGGCAGCGTATCGGGCCACACTTCGGCGAACAGCTCATCGCGGGTGACCACGCGGCCGGGCTGGCGCAGCAACACGCGCAGCACGCCCAATGCCTTGGGCGTCAAACGGCGCGGACGACGCGCACCCGGCACGTCCACTTCGCGCGACGACACGGTCACTACGCATTCGCCCACGCGAACGCGGTCACACTCTTGCGACTGGCTCTCGTTGCTGTTCATTGATTGCTAGACGTTTGAAACACGTTGCAGATACCACTGGGCAGCGTTGTGTTTCCGTCCCTGCAACCTCCAAAAGCCAGATTCCGCACAAACCATCGGCGCATACCGCAAAAAAAACGAAGCGCGCGAATACTAGCCTATGCAGGTTACCTCGCCTATCGCGTGGTGGACATCAGGCTCTCTCTCGCCGACGCATTCAGATAACAAGCTGCACCATTCGCGCCCTTCGGGGCGCGAAATTTTTATCTGGCGTTCATTTTCAGGCGCGCCGCAGCATGGTCAATCCGACCAGTCGCGAAACCACCAAAGCTACGTACATCACGCCGGAAAACTGCTCCAGCATGACCAATGCGCGTGCCTGCGGATGCAGGGGAACCACGTCACTCAGACCGACCCCGGACAGCAAGCTGAAGCTCAGATAAAGCAGCTCCATCCACGTGCGCTGCAGCCCCCCGCCGGTGCCCTGGAAACTGCCCGGATACCACTGCTGGCAGACCGCGAATGCGAACGCGAATCCCCATGCGAGTAATGTGAACGTAGCACCAACGGCAAACAGTTCGTCGCGGGTCACCTTGTGGTCCTGCAGCATGTACGCGGTCAGCGCACCGGCGGTGTAGAAGTACAGCAGGCTTTCAAGCAACTGCGCGGTGCTGCCCAGACCGGGGTGATCCAGCAGCGCAGCGGCAATGGAAAACACCACCGACGGAATGGCCAGCACCAACGCCAGCCAGGTGCCCAGCGGGCTGCGCTGCACCACCCACAACGCCAGACCCAGCACCGCCATGCCGAACACCCCCAGCGCGGCGCGACCGCCGGCGGTTTCGTCCAGCGCCGGGTACAGCAGCACCGCCAGCAGCTGCGCCGCCAACAACCAGGCGGAAGGATGGCGGCGGGCAATGGCCAGCCAGCGGGTGGTCACGGCAACAGGCATGGTCTGCATCCCCTGGGTGATGCGGCGAGCATAGCCGGTGCCGGGTGAGCGCAGCGGTTCGTGTTTACCGCTGCGCTCGCCGGGCAGGCCCGGCGCTACCATTTCAGCCCTGCTGGTAGACCTGGGCACCGGCGGCGCGGAACTGCGCTGACTTTTCCTGCATGCCGCTCTCGGCGTATTCACGCACGTCCTGGGTGATCTTCATCGAGCAGAAGTGCGGGCCACACATCGAACAGAAGTGGGCCAGCTTGTGTGCGTCCTTGGGCAGTGTCTCGTCGTGGAATTCCTTGGCCTTTTCCGGATCCAGGCCCAGATGGAACTGGTCTTCCCAACGGAACTCGAAACGCGCCTTGCTGAGCGCGTTGTCACGCACCTGTGCACCCGGGTGGCCCTTGGCCAGATCGGCGGCGTGGGCGGCGATGCGGTAGGCCATGATGCCGTCGCGCACATCCTGCCGGTTGGGCAGCCCCAGGTGTTCCTTGGGCGTGACGTAGCAGAGCATGGCGGTGCCGAACCAGCCGATCATGGCTGCGCCGATGGCGCTGGTGATGTGGTCGTAGCCAGGCGCGATATCCGTGGTCAGCGGACCCAGCGTGTAGAACGGCGCTTCGCCACACTCGCGCAGCTGCTTGTCCATGTTTTCCTTGATCAGCTGCATCGGCACATGGCCGGGCCCTTCGATCATGGTCTGCACATCGTGCTTCCACGCGATCTTCGTCAGCTCGCCCAGCGTTTCCAGTTCACCGAACTGCGCGGCATCGTTGGCATCGGCAATGCAGCCCGGGCGCAGGCCATCGCCCAGCGAGAAGGTCACGTCGTAGGCCTTCATGATTTCGCAGATCTCCTCGAAGTGCGTGTAGAGGAAATTCTCCTTGTGGTGGGCAAGGCACCACTTGGCCATGATCGAACCGCCACGGCTGACGATGCCGGTGACCCGCTTGGCGGTCAGTGGCACGTAGCGCAGCAGCACGCCGGCGTGGATGGTGAAGTAATCCACGCCCTGTTCGGCCTGCTCGATGAGGGTGTCGCGGAAGATTTCCCAGGTGAGTGCTTCGGCGCGCCCGTCCACTTTTTCCAGCGCCTGGTAGATCGGCACTGTGCCGATGGCCACCGGCGAATTGCGGATGATCCACTCACGTGTTTCGTGGATGTGCTTGCCGGTGGACAGATCCATCACCGTGTCGCCGCCCCAGCGGATCGCCCACACCAGCTTTTCCACTTCTTCGGCGATGCCGGAGGACACCGCGCTGTTGCCGATGTTGGCGTTGATCTTGGTCAGGAAATTGCGGCCGATGATCATCGGCTCGCTTTCGGGGTGGTTGATGTTGTTGGGCAGCACGGCACGGCCGCGGGCGATTTCATCGCGTACGAACTCGGGCGTGATGATCTTCGGGATGGATGCACCGAAGGATTCACCGGCGTGCTGCTGCAGCAACGTGCTGTCGCGGATTTCCTGCAGACGCTGGTTTTCGCGGATCGCCACGAACTCCATTTCCGGGGTGATGATGCCGCGCCGTGCGTAATGCATCTGGGTGACGTTGGCACCGGCCCGCGCGCGCCGCGGCAGGCTGCATGCTGGGAAGCGCACCGCATCCAGTTTTGGATCGTGCTCGCGTTCGCGACCGAAGCGCGAACTGAGCGCGTCCAGTTGCTCGGTATCGCCCCGCTCTTCGATCCAGGCACGGCGCAGCGCCGGCAGGCCGGTGGTCAGGTCGATGCGCGCGTCCGGATCGGTATAGGCACCGGACGTGTCGTACACGGTCAACGGTGGATTCTCTTCGCCACCAAACAAGGTGGGCGTGCGGGTCAGGGCGATCTCGCGCATGGGCACGCGCAGGTCCGGGCGTGAACCGGCCACGTGGATCTTCCGAGAGCCGGCAATGGGTCGGGTCACGGAGGCGGAAAGTTGCTGGGCCTGCTGCTGCAGATCGGAAGGTTGTGCGTTCATCGGGCATCGTCCAGGAAGGTCAGGGACGAAGCGGCGGCGCACTGCGCACCGCGCCCGGACGGTCCTTGGGCGGACTCCGGGCACGGTCGCACTGCAAAGCTTCCCTACGCCGGTATGAACCGGATCAGGTTCCAAGGGACTGTCTCAACCGCGGCCACTGGCCACGGTACCCCCGCTTCTTGCTGCGTATTAGAGCACAGGCGGGCTCAGTAGCCCGCCGCCTGGCCATCCTTGCGGCTTTCCGAGGCGCCGAAGTACACACCGGTTTCCGGATCACGCAGGATCGCCTGGTAACCGCCATAGGGGCCATCGGCGAACACCACGCGGTGCCCCTTGCGCATCAGTGCGCGCACGGTCTCATAGGGGAAGCCGGTTTCCAGGTTCACTTCGCCACCATCGCTCATGGCCGTGGCCTGGCCGGTGGGCTCGGTGGACCCCTCATGCTGGATGCGCGGCGCATCGCCGGCTTCCTGCAGGTTCATGCCGAAGTCCACCAGATTCATCACGATCTGCGCATGGCCCTGCGGCTGCATCGCTCCGCCCATCACGCCGAAGCTGGCGTACGGCTTGCCGTCCTTGGTAATGAAGGCCGGAATGATGGTCTGGAACGGGCGCTTGCCCGGCGCATAGCCGTTGGGATGGTTCTTCTGCAGCACGAACATCTCGCCGCGGTCCTGCAGGATGAAGCCCAGCCCCGGCGGTGCCATGCCGCTGCCCATGCCACGGTAGTTGGACTGGATGAGCGAGACCATCATGCCGTCGCTGTCGGCCACGGTCATGTAGATCGTGTCGCCCTGTTCGAGCTGCTTGGGCGTGCCCGGTTGCACTTCCTTCAGTGCCTTGTCCATCGAGATCAGCGCGCGGCGCTGCGCGGCGTAATCCTTGGAAATGAGCTTCTGCACCGGCGCTGGCTGGAAGGCCATGTCGGCATAGAAGCGCGCGCGATCGGCGAACGCCAGCTTCTTGGCTTCCACGAACAGGTGCACATGCTCGGGTGAGCCGAACGGAATCTTCGAGAAGTCGTAGCCTTCCAGCACGTTGAGGATCTGCAGCGCGGCAATGCCCTGGCTGTTGGGCGGCAGTTCCCACACGTCATAGCCGCGGTAGTTGCTGCTGACCGGTTCGACCCACTCACCGTGGTGGTCGGCCATGTCCTGGTAAGTGAGATAACCGCCGTTGGCCTTGAAGTAATCACCGATGGTGCGCGCCACGTCGCCCTTGTAGAACGCATCGCGGCCACCGTCGGCGATTTTCTGCAGGGTGTCGGCCAGGTTCGGGTTCTTCCACATCTGGCCCTTGCGCGGGGCGTGACCGTCGATGGTGAACTGCTCGGTGAAGCCGGGGTACTTGGACAGGCGCGGCACCGAACGATCCCAGTAATAGGCAATCACTTCGGCCACGGGGTGGCCTTCGCGCGCGTAGCGGATGGCCGGGGCCAGATTGTCGGCCATCGGCTTGCGGCCGAAGCGGTCGTGCAGGGCGAACCAGCCGTCGACCGCACCGGGCACCGATACCGGCAGCGGACCGGTGGCGGGGATCTCCTTCAGGCCACGGCGCTGGAATTCAGCCAGGGTGAGTGACTTCGGCGAACGCCCCGAGCCGTTGTAGCCGTACAGCTTCTTCGTCTTCGGGTCCCAGACGATGGCGAACAGGTCGCCACCGATGCCGTTGCCGGTCGGCTCCATCAGCCCCAGGGCGGCGTTGGCGGCAATGGCGGCATCGACGGCCGAACCGCCGCCCTTCATCACGTCCAGCGCGATCTGGGTGGCCAGCGGCTGCGAGGTGGCCGCCATGGCGTGCGGGGCAATCACTTCGGAGCGGGTGGCAAAGGTCTGGCCGGTGATGCGGTCGGCGGCACTGGACACGGCGGGGACCGCGGCCAGCACGGCAGCGGCAAGCAGGGAACGGGCAAGGCGTCGGGACACGGTTGGGGTCCGATGGAAGGGTGGTGACCTGATCTTCGCCGCTTCGGGCGGCAGCCGGAATCGGGCAGAGGTCATGGGCGGCGGTACTTGGGTGGGTGCGGACCTTGGTCCGCACGGCCGTCGGTTTCGGTAGGTGCGGACCAAGGTCCGCACCTACCTGGGCGGGATGCCTGCACGGCTGCGGGCGTCGGTGAATCCAGGGCGCAGGGCGAAATCACCTGCAAATCCGCGCAAAAAACCCGCTGAAAAGAGTGAATTCCGGTTCACCGAAACACTTTCAGCAGCAACCGTCCTTGTGCCGCAAGCCTTTTCGCCAGATACAGGCGAAACCGATGAAAAACCCGTTGCCAGGGTTGACACCGCCGAAATGGCTATGTTTCTCTCGATCCCATGCTGCAACGCCACCCGCCCCTGCGAACCGCCACTGAAGCCGCCGATCCCGGCGCCGCATCGCTGCGTTCGCTTCTCGTGCTCGTACTTATTAGCCAGCCCACAGGTGCGGGACGAGCCAGCGTGTAAGCAGACAACACACACCGGAACTCGATCAGAAACCCGCACCCACCCAGGTGCGGGTTTTTTCATTTCAGGACCTGGTTTCACACGCAACCACTCAACCATCCAGCCACGACCATGCACACCGCCTCGCGCAAAACCCGGACCTGCACCACCACGCCCTGCCGTGGTGGCTGTGCCCGTGCGATGCGCGGCGCCTCCTCCCCCGTTTTCCCCTGACCGGCCGGTACGTCGCTTCGACTGCCGGCCGTCTTTTTTCTTCCCAGCCAAGGAACCTCCCCCATGAGCACCAACTCCCTGCCCCAGACCAAGATCGCCGTCATCGGTTACGGCAGCCAGGGCCGCGCCCACGCACTGAACCTGCGCGAATCCGGCTTCGACGTGGTGGTAGGCCTGCGCCCGGGTGGCCCGACCGAAGCCAAGGCCCAGGCCGATGGATTCACCGTGGTGGCCCCGGCTGATGCGGTGAAGGATGCCGATCTGGTGGCCGTGCTGACCCCGGACATGGTGCAGAAGAAGCTCTACAACGAGGTGCTGGCGCCGAACATGAAACAGGGCGCCTGCCTGTTGTTCGCCCACGGCCTGAACGTGCATTACGGCATGATCGAGCCGCGCGCCGACCTGGACGTGGTGCTGGTCGCGCCGAAGGGCCCGGGCGCGCTGGTGCGCCGCGAATACGAGATCGGTCGTGGCGTGCCGTGCATCTGGGCGGTCTACCAGGACACCAGCGGCCAGGCCGCGCAGCACGCGCAGGCCTATGCAGCCGGCCTGGGCGGCGCGCGCGCCAACCTGATCCAGACCACCTTCAAGGAAGAAACCGAAACCGATCTGTTCGGCGAACAGGCGGTGCTGTGCGGCGGTGCCTCGGCGCTGGTGCAGGCCGGCTTCGAAACCCTGGTGGAAGCCGGCTACCAGCCGGAAATCGCCTATTACGAAGTGCTGCACGAACTGAAGCTGATCGTGGACCTGTTCTACGAAGGCGGCATCTCGCGCATGCTGGAATTCATCTCGGAAACCGCGCAGTACGGTGACTACGTGAGCGGCCCGCGGGTGATCGACGCCGGCACCAAGGAGCGCATGAAGGAAGTCCTGAAGGACATCCAGGACGGCACCTTCACCAAGAACTGGGTGGCCGAGTACGAAGCGGGCCTGCCGAACTACAACAAGTTCAAGCAGGCCGACCTGGAGCACCCGATCGAAAAGGTAGGCAAGGAACTGCGCGCCAAGATGGTCTGGTTGCAAGGACAGGCCGCGTAACCACGCGGCCCTCCCCCACCCGCTTTGCAAGGTTCCCCCATGAACTCTTCCACACACCGCAGCGCGCCGCCCAACGGCGCGCGCTGGCTGACCCAGGCGCTGGAGGCCGAGGGTGTCCGTACGCTGTTCGGTTACCCGGGCGGCACCATCATGCCGTTCTACGACGCGCTGGTGGATTCGGCGCTGAAGCACATCCTGGTGCGCCATGAGCAGGGCGCGGCACTGGCAGCCAACGGCTTTGCCCGCGCCAGCGGCCAGGTCGGCGTCTGCGTGGCCACTTCCGGCCCGGGCGCGTCGAACCTGGTGACCGGCATCGCCGATGCGATGCTGGATTCGGTGCCCATGGTCTGCATCACCGGCCAGGTCGGCACGCCACTGCTGGGCACCGATGCCTTCCAGGAACTGGATGTGTTTGGCCTGACCATGCCCATCGTCAAGCACAGCTGGCTGGTGCGCAGCGTCGATGACCTGCCGCGCGTGGTGGCCGACGCCTTCCGCATCGCCCGCGAAGGCCGCCCCGGCCCGGTCCTGATCGACCTGCCCAAGGACGTGCAGCTGGCCGATGCCAGCCACCTGCCCGCCCATGTACCGGCCAGCGTTGAACCGCCGGCGGCCGCTGCCGATGCGGTCATTGCCGAAGCCATCGCCGCGCTGGCCGCGGCCGAAAAGCCGGTGGTCTACGCCGGCGGTGGCATTGCCCTGGGCGAGGCCGTGCAGGACCTGCGCGACTTCGTCGAGGCCAGCGCCATCCCCACCGTGATGACCCTGCGTGGCCTGGGCGCGCTGCCCCCGCAGCACCCGCAGTCGCTGGGCATGCTGGGCATGCACGGCACCCGTGCGGCGAACATGGCCGTGCAGGAGAGCGATCTGCTGCTGGTGCTGGGTGCACGCTTCGATGACCGTGCCACCGGCAAGCTGGCCGAGTTCGCCCCGTTCGCCCGCGTGGTCCACATCGATGCCGACGCGTACGAAATCTCCAAGCTGCGCAGCGCCGATGTCGCCGTGCCCGGCAACGTGGGCCATGCCATCCGCGCCCTGCGTGCGGCCTTCCCCTCCCCCAAGGCCCACCAGGACGCATGGCGCAAGCGCTGTGCGCAGCACCGCGATCGCTTTGCTGCCCGCTACGACGCGCCGGGCCAGCACATCTACGCCCCGGCGCTGCTGAAGCGACTGAGCGAACTGGCCCCGTCCGATGCGGTAATCGCCTGCGATGTCGGCCAGCACCAGATGTGGGTTGCCCAGCACTGCCGCTTCAACCACCCGCGCAACCACCTGACCAGTGGCGCGCTGGGCACCATGGGCTTCGGCCTGCCCGCAGCGATGGGTGCGCAGTTCGCCAGCCCCGACCGCACCGTGGTGCTGGTGTCCGGCGATGGCAGCTTCATGATGAACGTGCAGGAACTGGCCACCATCGCCCGTTGCCGCCTGCCGGTGAAGATCGTGCTGCTGGACAACAGTTCGCTGGGCATGGTGCGGCAGTGGCAGGAACTGTTCTTTGCCGAGCGCTACAGCGAGATCGACCTGTCCGACAACCCGGACTTCGTGGCCCTGGCCAAGGTGTTCGGCATTGCCGCCACCCGCATCGACACCCGCGACGACGTGGAAGGTGGGCTGGCCGCGCTGCTGGCCGAGCCGGGCCCGGCACTGCTGCACGTGGCCATCGACGCCCGCGCCAACGTGTGGCCGCTGGTACCGCCCAACACCGCCAACAGCACCATGCTGGAAAGCAACCCCGCCCACGCCCGCCAGGAGACCCCCAATGCAATACCGGCTTGACCTGGTGCTGCACCCGGCCGAGGGCGCGCTGCTGCGCGTGATCGGCATGGCCGAACGCCGCGGCTTCGCGCCGCGCGCGATCAGCGGCGCGCCGGTAGACAGCGACGAAGGCCGCTGGCACCTGCAGCTGGTGGTGGACGGGCAGCGCCCGGCCGAAACGCTGTGCCGGCAGATCGAAAAGATCTACGACTGCGTATCGGTGCAGATCACCGCACTGGAAGGAGCCGCATGATGAACACCTGTACCGTAGAAACCACGGTGCCGGTACGGGGGCGTCTTCTTCGCCGCCCGTTCGCGCATGCGGCGCAGTGCCGCCGCCCGCAGGTGGCCCATGCCGGCCGCTGATGCCAGCACCGAAAGCGATGTCGGCGACGTAAGCGTTGCCGACGTACTGGCTGCGCAGGCCCGCCTGCGCCGCTTCCTGCCGCCTACCCCGCTGCACCATGCCGAGCGTTTCGGCACCTGGCTGAAGCTGGAAAACCTGCAGCGCACCGGTTCGTACAAGGTGCGTGGTGCGCTGAACGCGCTGCTGGCCGGCCGCGAACGCGGTGATACCCGGCCGGTCATCTGCGCCTCGGCCGGCAACCACGCCCAGGGCGTGGCCTGGGCCGCCTATCGCCTGGACGTGCCGGCCATCACCGTGATGCCGCACGGCGCACCGGCCACCAAGATCGCCGGCGTCGCCCACTGGGGCGCCACGGTGCGCCAGCATGGCAACAGCTATGACGAGGCCTACGCATTCGCCGTGGAACTGGCGCAGCGCCACGGCTACCGTTTCCTGTCGGCGTTCGACGATGCCGACGTGATTGCCGGCCAGGGCACGGTCGGCATCGAACTGGCCGCCCACGCCATGGATGTGGTGATCGTGCCGATCGGCGGCGGCGGCCTGGCGTCCGGCGTGGCGCTGGCGCTGAAATCGCAGGGCGTGCGCGTGATCGGCGCGCAGGTCGAGGGCGTTGATTCCATGGCCCGTGCGATCAGCGGTGACGTGCGCGAGATCGCACCGGTGCCGTCGCTGGCCGACGGTGTGCGGGTGAAGATTCCCGGCTTCCTGACCCGCCGCCTGTGCACCTCGCTGCTGGACGACGTGGTGATCGTGCGCGAAGCCGAACTGCGCGAAACGCTGGTGCGCCTGGCGCTGGAAGAACACATCATCGCCGAAGGCGCCGGTGCGCTGGCGCTGGCCGCCGGGCGCCGCGTGGCCGGCCGCCGCAAGTGTGCGGTGGTGTCCGGCGGCAACATCGACGCCGGTGTCCTGGCCGGCCTGCTCACCGACGTCCGCCCGCGGCCGCCGCGCAAACCGCGCAGGCGCCGCACCGACGCCAACCGAACGCCACCGCGCTCGCCCGCCAAGGCCAGCGTCCCCACCGCTTCCCCTTCCCCTTCCCACCTGCAAGCCGCAGCGCCCGCTGTCGAGGAGATTTCCCTGTGACCACCATCGAACGAATTACCACCCCGCGCATCCGCATCTTCGACACCACCCTGCGTGACGGCGAGCAGTCCCCCGGCTGCAGCATGAGCCCGCCGCAGAAGCTGGTGATGGCGCGTGCGCTGGACGAACTGGGCGTGGACATCATCGAGACCGGCTTCCCGGCCAGCTCGCAGTCCGACCGCGAAGCGATGGCCCTGATCGGCCGTGAGCTGCGCCGCCCCAGCCTGACCCTGGCCGTGCTGTCGCGCTGCCTGCAGGCCGACATCGAAACCTCGGCGCGTGCCCTGGAAGCTGCGGCCAACCCGCGCCTGCACGTGTTCCTGTCGACCAGCCCGCTGCACCGCGAACACAAGCTGCGCATGACCCGCGAGCAGGTACTGGAATCGGTGCGCAAGCACGTGACCCTGGCGCGCTCGTATATCGACGACGTGGAGTTCTCCGCCGAAGATGCCACCCGCACCGAGCTGGACTACCTGATTGAAGTTTCGCGGGTGGCCATCGCCGCCGGTGCCACCACCATCAACCTGCCCGACACCGTGGGCTTCACCACCCCGGAAGAAATCCGCGCGATGTTCCAGCAGGTGATCGCCGGCGTGGCCGATGTACCGAACGCGGCCAACGTGATCTTCAGCGCGCACTGCCACAACGATCTGGGCCTGGCCGTGGCCAACTCGCTGGCCGCCGTCGAAGGCGGCGCACGCCAGGTCGAGTGCACGATCAATGGCATCGGCGAACGCGCCGGCAACTGCTCGCTGGAAGAAATCACCATGGCGCTGAAGGTGCGCCAGGCGTTCTACGAGCAGGACACCGCCATCAACACCCCGCGCATCGTCGGCACCTCGCAGCTGCTGCAGCGCCTGGTCGGCATGCCGGTACAGCGCAACAAGGCCATCGTGGGCGCCAATGCGTTCGCCCATGAATCGGGCATCCACCAGCACGGCATGCTGCGCCACCGCGGAACTTACGAAATCATGCGTCCGGAAGACGTGGGCTGGGAAGATTCGCAGATGGTGCTGGGCCGCCACAGCGGCCGCGCCGCCGTCGAATCGCGCCTGCGTGCGCTGGGCTTCTGGCTGGAAGAAGACGAGCTGAAGCTGGTATTCGAGCAGTTCAAGGGCCTGTGCGAACAGCAGCGTGTAGTGACCGATGCCGATCTGCAGACCCTGATGCAGGGCGGTTCCAACGCGCAAGGCTATCGCCTGGCTTCGATGACCATCAGCGATGTCGGCAGCCGTGCCAATGCCCTGGTGGAACTGTCCGACCCGGAAGGCAACCGCGTGGCTGAGACCGCGCAGGGCGATGGCCCGGTCGACGCGCTGTTTGGCGCGCTGTCAGCCGCCACCGGCGTGCAGCTGATGCTGGACAGCTACCAGGTGCACAGCGTGGGCATCGGCGCCGATGCGCGCGGCGAGGCCAACCTGAGCGTGCGCCACGAGGGCGTCGAGTACGACGGTACCGGCACCAGCAAGGACATCATCGAAGCCTCGGCACTGGCTTGGTTGGATGTAGCCAACCGCCTGCTGCGCCAGCGCCAGGCCGCCGCCAGCACCGCCGAAACCGCGACCCCCGCCACCGCCTGAGGACTGTGAGATGAGCGCCTTCGACACCCCCACCACGGCCTCGGCCGGCCAGCAGTGGAATGCCCAGGACTATGCGATCGACGCCGGCTTCGTGCCGCTGCTCGGCGGTGCGGTTGCGCGCCTGCTCGACCCGCGCGCCGGCGAGCGCATCCTGGACCTGGGCTGTGGCGATGGCGTGCTCACTACCGAACTGGCACTGAGCGGCGCCCGCCTGCACGGCGTGGATGCCTCCCCCGAGCTGGTGATCGCCGCCCGCGCGCGCGGCGTCGATGCACAGGTGATGGACGGCCACGCGCTGGCCTTCGACAGTGAATTCGATGCGGTGTTCAGCAACGCTGCGCTGCATTGGATGGGCAACCCCGACCGCGTGCTGGAAGGCGTGCGACGGGCGTTGCGCCCGGGTGGCCGCTTCGTCGCCGAATTCGGCGGCCATGGCAACGTGGCCACGATCATCGCCGCAGTGCAGGCCGCGCGCGTGGCCCACGGCCACGGCGCCAGCGCGTTCCAGTGGTACTTCCCGACCGCTGACAGCTACGCCGATCGCCTGCGCCAGCACGGCTTCCAGGTGCAGCTGATCGAAACCACGCCACGCCCCACCGCATTGCCGACCGGCGTGGCCGGCTGGCTGCGGGTGTTCGCCGCGCCGCTGCTGGACGACCTGCCGGACCACGCCCGCGCTACCGTGCGCGAGGCCGCAGCGGCCCTGCTGGATGACCTGCCGCGTGACGCCGCGGGCCAGCCACTGGCCGACTACGTGCGCCTGCGCGTGCTCGCCCGCCGCCGCTGACTTGACCGTTTCATATTCTTTACTGATGTTCGCTATCTCGTACTTCTGCCAGGCATACGCATGACTTCCGCACCCCGCACCCTGTACGACAAACTGTGGGACGCCCACGTGGTGGTTCCCGAATCCGACAGCGCCCCCGCCGTGCTGTACATCGACCTGCACCTGATCCACGAGGTCACCTCGCCGCAGGCCTTCACCGAGCTGCGCGCGCGCGGCCTGGCGCCGCGCCGCCCGGACCGCACCAAGGCAACGATGGACCATTCCACCCCGACCCTGCCGGCCGGTGCCGACGGCAAGCTGCCCTATGCCAGCGCCGCCTCCGAAGCGCAGGTGGCCACCCTGGCGCGCAACTGCGCCGAGTACGGCATCGAGCTGTTCGACATGGCCTCGGACAACCGCGGCATCGTCCACGTCATCGCGCCGGAACAGGGCTTCACCCAGCCGGGCATGACCATCGTCTGCGGTGACAGCCACACCTCCACCCACGGTGCGTTCGGCTCGCTGGCCTTCGGCATCGGCACCAGCGAAGTGGGTCACGTGCTGGCCACCCAGTGCCTGCTGCAACGCAAGGCCAAGACCTTGGCGATCACCGTCGACGGGCCGCTGGCGCCGGGCGTGGGCGCCAAGGACGTGGTGCTGCACATCATCGGCGTGATCGGCGTGAACGGTGGCACCGGCCATGTGATCGAGTTCCGTGGCAGCACCATCGAAGCGATGGACATGGAACAGCGCATGACCCTGTGCAACATGTCCATCGAAGCCGGTGCGCGCGCCGGCATGGTGGCCCCCGACCAGGTCACCTTCGACTTCGTCGCCAACACCCCGCGCGGTCCCAAGGGCGTCGACTTCGATGCCGCCGTGGCGCGCTGGCAGCAGCTGCGCAGCGATGACGGCGCACGCTTCGACAGCGAAGTGCGCATCAACGCTGCCGACATCCGCCCCACCCTGACCTGGGGCACCCACCCGGGCACCGCCATCGCGGTGGACGCGCCCATTCCGGCCGCCAACGATGCCGCCGCGCAGAAGGGCCTGGACTACATGCACTTCCAGCCCGGCCATGCCCTGGCCGGTACGCCGGTGGACGTGGTGTTCGTCGGCTCCTGCACCAACGGCCGCCTGAGCGACATGCGCGAAGTGGCGCAGGTGCTGCGGGGCCGCCACGTGGCCGACGGCGTGCGCATGCTGGTGGTGCCGGGTTCGGAAATCGTCAAGCGCCAGGCCGAGGCCGAAGGCATCCACGAGATCGTGCGTTCCGCCGGTGCCGAATGGCGCGAGCCGGGCTGTTCGATGTGCATCGCCATGAACGGTGACCTGGTTGCCCCCGGCCAGCTGGCCGTGAGCACCAGCAACCGCAACTTCGAGGGCCGCCAGGGCCCCGGTTCGCGCACCCTGCTGGCCTCGCCGATGAGCGCGGCCTGGGCCGCGGTGAAGGGCCGGGTGGCCGATACCCGCGAACTGTTCGCACAGGAGGTGGCGTGATGGCCGGTTTCCGTACCCTGACCTCGTCCAGCGTGGTGCTGGCGCAGACCAACATCGACACCGACCAGATCATCCCGGCGCGGTTCCTGTCCACCACCGAGCGCGCTGGCCTGGGCCGCAACGCGTTCAATGACTGGCGCTGGCAGGCCGACGGTGCGCCGGTGGCCGACTTCGCCTTCAACCAGCCGCACAACGCCGGCCGCAGCATCCTGCTGGCGGGCCGCAACTTCGGCTGTGGTTCTTCGCGCGAGCACGCGCCTTGGGCGCTGACCGACCTGGGCCTGCGCGCCATCGTCAGCAGCGAGATCGCCGATATCTTCCGCGGCAATTCGCTGAAGAACGGCCTGCTGCCGATCGTGCTGGACGAAGCCGACGTGCAGGCGCTGATGCAGCGCCCCGACGACGAGCTGACCATCGATGTGGCCGCGCGCGAGCTGCGCACGCCCGATGGCCGGGTGTATTCCTTCCCGCTGGATGGCTTCTCGCAGACCTGCCTGCTGGAAGGCGTGGACCAGTTGGGGTATCTGTTGGGCCGTGTCCCTGAAATCGAACGTTACGAGAGTGAGCATGCACGCTGAGATTGTTGTCCTGCCCGGTGATGGCATCGGCCCGGAAGTGGCCGCTGCCGCGGTTGCCGTCCTGAAGGCCGTCGCCGAACGCTTCAACCACACCTTCACTTTCAGCGAGCACGATATCGGCGGCATCGCCATCGACCGCCACGGCGAGCCGCTTCCGGCCACCACTCTGGCCGCCTGCCAGGCGGCCAACGCCGTGCTGCTGGGCGCGGTGGGTGGCCCGAAGTGGTCCGACCCCAATGCCAAGGTGCGCCCGGAACAGGGCCTGCTGGCGATCCGCAAGGCGCTGGGCCTGTACGCCAACCTGCGCCCGGTGCGCACCCATGAAGCCGCGCTGCACGCCTCGCCGATCAAGGCCGAGCTGCTGCAGGGCGTGGACTTCGTGGTGGTGCGCGAACTGACGGGCGGCATCTACTTCGGCGACAAGACCCGCGACGCCGACAGCGCCAGCGACCTGTGCCGCTACACCGTGACCGAGATCGAGCGCGTGCTGCGCAGCGCCTTCCGCCTGGCCCGGCAGCGCCGTGGCAAGGTCACTTCGGTGGACAAGGCCAACGTGCTGGAAACCTCGCGCCTGTGGCGAGACGTGGCCGCACGCATCGGTCGCGAGGAATTCCCGGACGTTGCGCTGGAGCACCAGCTGGTCGATTCGATGGCCATGCACCTGCTGGCCAAGCCGCGCGAGTACGACGTGATCGTGACCGAGAACATGTTCGGCGACATCCTCACCGATGAGGCCTCGATGCTGGCCGGCTCGCTGGGGCTGCTGCCGTCGGCGTCGCTGGGTGAACCGGGCGCAGTGGGCATCTACGAACCGATCCATGGTTCGGCGCCGGATATCGCCGGCAAGAGCATTGCCAACCCCTACGCGACGATCTTCAGCGCGGCGATGCTGCTGCGCCATTCGCTGGGGCTGGAAGCAGAAGCCGCCGCCGTGGAAGCGGCCGTGCATGCGGTGCTGGACGACGGCGTATTCACCGCCGACCTGGCCGCCAAGGGCCAAGCCGTGAGCACGGCGGCCGCCACCGACGCGGTGCTGGCCAAGCTGGCCTGATCCGGCCTTCTTCGGATATTGCGCGCAGCCACCCATGGGGTGGCTCTACGGGTAGATCCACGCCATGCGTGGATGCCCCAACCCGTGCCACCGAAGCAGTAGATCCACGCCATGCGTGGATGCGGCCATGCGTGCCAACCAAGGTTGGCACCTACCAGAGGCGGTGGCCACAAACCCGGGGCGTCATGCCCCGGATTCGTCCGGCTTCACCCGGAACCAGGCGGCGTACAGCGCCGGCAGGAACACTAGGGTCAGTACGGTGCCGACGATCAGGCCGCCCATGATCGAGATCGCCATCGAGCCGTAGAACGCGCTGCGCGACAGCGGAATCATCGCCAGCACCGCGGCCAGCGCGGTCAGTACGATCGGGCGGAAGCGGCGGACGGTGGCATCGATGATGGCGTGCCAGCGGTCGTGCCCGGCATCGATGTCCTGCTGGATCTGATCAATCAGGATCACCGAGTTGCGCATGATCATGCCGGCCAGCGCGATCGTGCCCAGCAGGGCGACGAAGCCGAACGGTGCGCGGAACAGCAGCAGGAACAGCGTCGCGCCGATGATGCCCAGCGGCGCGGTGACCAGTACCATGGCCGCACGCGAGAAGCTGCGCAGTTGCAGCATCAGCAGGGTGGCCACCACGATCAGGAACAGCGGCATGCCGGCCTTGATCGAATCCTGGCCGCGGGTGGAGTCTTCCACCGAACCGCCGGTTTCCAGCAGGTAGCCACTGGGCAGCCCGGCACGGATGCCATCCAGGGTCGGCACGATCTGCTGCACCACATCCAGCGCCTGCATGCCATCGCTGATGTCCGCACGCACGGTGACCGTCGGCAGGCGGTTGCGGTGCCAGATGATGCCGTCTTCGAAGGCGTACTCCAGGCGCGCGACCTGCGACAGGGTCACTGCGGTACCGCCGCTGGTCGGAATGGCCAGGCTGCCCAGCAGGTCCAGCTGCGCGCGCTCGTTGTCCGGTCCCCGCAGCAGCATCTCGATCTGGCGGTTGCCTTCACGATAGGTGCTCACGCTCATGCCCGACAGCGAACTGCTGAGGAACTGGCTGACCTGGGCACTGCTCACCCCCAGCGCGCGTGCACGGTCCTGGTCGATCACCAGCCGCACCACCTTGCTCGGTTCACTCCAGTCCAGGTTGACGTTCATCACGTGCGGGTTCTCGCGCACCTTGGCCTCGACCTGGCGCGCGATGGCCTGCACCTGGGCGATGTGTTCACCCGACACGCGCATCTGCACCGGATAGCCCACCGGCGGACCGTTCTCGAGCCGGGTCACGCGCATCTGCACGTCCGGGAACTGCTTGATCACGTCCTTCAGCATCCAGTCGCGGGTGCTTTCGCGCGCCTTGGCATCGTCGGTAAGCACCACGAACTGGGCGAAGTTGGTGGCCGGCAACTGCTGGTCCAGCGGCAGGTAGAAGCGCGGCGAACCGGTGCCGACGTAGGCCACGTAGTTGCTGATGCCTGCGCGCCCCTTCAGCAGTTTTTCCAGCTTGTCGGCCTGGGCCTGGGTGGCGGCCAGCGACGCACCTTCGGCCAGTTCGATGTCCACCATCAACTCGGGGCGGGTGGAATCGGGGAAGAACTGCTGCGGCACGAAGCGGAACAGCAGCAACGACCCGACGAACAGCGCGATGGTTGCGGCGATCACCCACCAGCGGTGGCGCAGGCAACGGTCCAGGAACGCGCGGAAGCGGGTGTAGAACGGCCGCTGGTAGGGGTCATGGTCGTGGTCGTGCTGCTTGGGCAGGATCCAGCGGGCCAGCGCCGGATGGCGGTCGGCCCACTGCAGGCGGCGCGCATGCCAGCGTGCAGCCAGACTGCCGGGCTTGGGCGGCTGCGGATTGAACAGGTCCGGCAGCATCTTGTCGCCCAGGTAGGGAATGAACAGCACCGCCGCGATCCACGACACCACCAGGGCGATGGTCACCACCTGGAACAGCGAGCGGGTGTATTCGCCGGTACTGGACGCGGCCGTGGCGATCGGCAGGAAGCCGGCGGCGGTGATCAGGGTGCCGGTCAGCATCGGGAAGGCGGTCGATTCCCAGGCGAAGCTGGCCGCACGCAGGCGGTCGTAGCCCTGCTCCATCTTGGTGGCCATCATTTCCACCGCGATGATCGCATCGTCCACCAGCAGGCCAAGTGCCAGCACCAGCGCGCCCAACGAGATCTTGTGCAGGCCGATGTCGAAGTAGTGCATGACGAAGAAGGTCATCGCCAGCACCAGCGGGATGGTCACGCCCACCACCAGGCCGGTGCGCAGGCCCAGCGAGAAGAAGCTGACCAGCAGCACGATCACCACCGCTTCGGTCAGCACCTGCACGAACTCGCCTACCGATTCTTCCACCGCATGCGGCTGGTCGGAGACCTTGCGCAGCTGCATGCCGGCCGGCAGGGTCTTCTGCAGGCGCTCGAACTCGGCATCCAGGGTGGCACCCAGTTTCAGGATGTCACCGCCGTCTTTCATCGCCACGGCCAGGCCGATCGCATCCTGGCCCATGAAGCGCATCTTCGGCGAGGCGGGATCGGCGAAGCCGCGCTTGATCTCGGCAATGTCGCCCAGGTGCACGGTGCGCTCACCGGCCTGGATCGGGAAGCGGCGGATGTCCTCGATGGAATCGAACTGACCGGTCACGCGCAACTGCACGCGGTCGGTCGGGGTTTCGAAGAAGCTGCTGGCGGTCACCGCATTCTGGTCGGCCAGGGCCTGCTGCACCTGCTGCAGCGATACGCCCAGGGTGGCCAGCTTGGTGTTGGACAGTTCGATCCAGACCTTCTCGTCCTGCAGGCCGACCAGATCGATCTTGCCCACGTCGGGCACGCGCTGCAGTTCCAGCTGGATGCGATCAGCATAGTCACGCATCACCGCGTAATCGAAGCCTTCGCCGGTCAAGGCGTAGATGTTGCCGAAGGTATCGCCGAACTCATCGTTGTAGAACGGGCCGACGATCTCGCGCGGCAAGGTGGCGCGGATATCGCCCACGCGCTTGCGAACCTGGTACCAGAGGTCGGGAATCTGCTTGGAACGCAGGCTGTCGCGGGCCATGAAGATCACCTGCGATTCGCCCGGGCGCGAGTACGAGCGGATGAACTCGTATTCGCCGGTGTTCATCAGCGCTTTCTCGATCGGCTCGGTCACCTGCCGCGAAACCTGCTCGGCGGTGGCGCCGGGCCACATCGTGCGCACCACCATCGCCTTGAAGGTGAACGGCGGATCTTCGGACTGCCCCAGATGCTTGTACGACCATGCGCCGATGACGGCGAAGGCGAGCATGGCAAACAGCACCAGCGGGCGGTTGCCCAGCGCCCACTCGGAAAGATTGAAGCGGCGCATGGCTCAGTGTTCCTTGGCGGCGGGCGCAGTCGGTGCCAGCACCGGGCGGTTCTGCCGGTCCACCGGCGCCACCACCTGGCCTTCGCGCAGCAGATGACCGCCGGCGGCCACCACCCAGTCGCTCGCCGCTACGCCGGACAGCACCGGTACGGACTGCGCACCGTAGGCGCCAACCTTGACCTGCGTCGCCTTCAGCGCGCCGGTGGCAGGATTGACCACCCACACGCTGGCCTGGCCATCGGCGCCGCGCTGCACGGCGGCCAGCGGCAACTGCAGCGTGCCGCTGCGGCCCGCCGTGGCGAACACCCGTGCGCTCTGGCCCAGTTCCACTTCGCTCAGTGCTTCCGGCGCCAGGCTGACGCGGGTGGCGTAGGTGCGGGCCTGCGCATCGGCGGCCGGGGCGATTTCGCGCAGGGTGCCGGGCAGCATCTGGCCCGGGCGGTTCCACAGTTCCACCTGCACGGCCTGTCCGACCTGGTAGTCGCGGATCGAGCTTTCCGGCAGGGCGATCAGCACCTCGCGGCCCCCGTCGGCGGCCAGGGTGAACACCGTCTGCCCGGCACTGACCACCTGCCCGGCCTCGGCCTGACGGCTGGCGATCACGCCATCGGCCGGTGCCCGCAGCTGCGCGTACTCGGCCTGGTTGCGGGCCACGGCCAAATTGGCCCGGGCGGCATTGGCCTGGCCCTGGGCCGCCTTGAAGGCGGCGGTCTGCTGGTCCAGCGCCGATCGGCTCACCAACTGGTCTTCGGCCAGTTTCGCGTAGCGCTTCTGGTCATCGCGGGCGCGCACCAGGTCGGCTTCGGCCGCCGCCAACTGGGCCTGCGATGCCGCTGCCTGCGAGGCGTAGTCGGCCACGTCCAGTTCGGCCAGCAGCTGGCCCTTCTTCACCCGTTCGCCGGCATCGACGTGGCGCTTGACCAGGTTGCCGCCCACCCGGAACGACAGCGGGCTTTCCTGGCGCGCACGCACTTCACCGGGATAGGTCGCCGGCGCCTGCCCGTCCTGGGTGACCGGGTGGACCACCAGCACCGGCAGGGCCGGCGTCGGCTCGGCGGCCTGCCTGCCACACGCTGCCAACACCACCGCCAGCGCACCCACGCCCACCCAACGCATGTTCTTCATGGCTATACGACCTGAAAGGAAATCCGGAGGACCACGGCGGCAACACTCTGTTACGCCACGGACATTATTGAACCAGCCGGTATAGTATAAATATCGAACCGCGTGGTCTAGTATTACGGCAATGAGTTCCCCCACTTCCCGCAAGCCGTCGGCCAAGGCCACTGCCAAGGCCGCCGGGCCCGGGCGTCCAAAGGACCTGGGCAAGCGCGCTGCCATCCTGGAAGCGGCCAAAGTGCTGTTCATCGAACAGGGCTACAGCGGCGTCAGCATGGACAGCATCGCCGCCCAGGCTGGCGTATCGAAGCTGACCGTTTACAGCCATTTCGGCGACAAAGAGACCCTGTTCTCGCAGGCGGTGCAGTCCAAGTGCATTGAGATGCTGCCCGATGCGCTGTTCGTGGCCGACGCCGAGGGCCCGCTGCGTGACCAGCTGCTGGGCATTGGCGTGGCCTTCTTCGAGCTGATCACCTCGGACGCGGCGCTGTCGATCCAGCGGGTGATGATGGCCCCGGAAACCGACGCGCGCCTGCGCGAACTGTTCTGGCAGGCCGGCCCGCTGCGCACCTGCGAGGCGCTTGCCGAGTTTCTGCGCTCGCGCACGGCACGCGGCGAACTGCAGATCGACGACTTTGCCCAGGCCGGGCAACAGTTCCTGACTCTGGTGAAGGGCGAGGTGCACATGCATATGATGTGCGGCATGCCATTGTCCCCGGCCGAGACCGACGCCACGACCCATGTGGCCGCCAGCGTCGATTTCTTCCTGCGCGCCTACGCCCCGCGAGGGGCCGGAAACGACTGAAACGCACCAACCTGAACGAACCGGAGGTCGCGATGACTTCCGGCACTGCGACCCCGGCCACCCGGCAGCTGATGCTCTGGGCGCGCCGCCGGCCTCCGGCACCGGTAAAATGGCCGGCCCACTGCGCTGGATTTGAACCTCATGACGATTGATTACGCCCACGCCCGCGAACTGATGGTGGAACAGCAGATCCGTCCCTGGGACGTGCTGGACATCAAGGTGCTCGACGTCCTGGCCCGCCTGCCGCGCGAGGCCTTCGTCGCCGACGCGCGCCGTGCGCTGGCCTACACCGATGTCGAACTGCCCATCGGCAACGGCCAGAAGATGATGAAGCCGGTGATCGAAGGCCGCACCCTGCAGGCGCTGGATCTGCAGCCGGGTGATGAAGTGCTGGAGATCGGTACCGGCAGCGGTTTCCTGTCGGCCTGCATCGGCGCGCTGGCGCGCGACGTGTTGAGCCTGGAAATCGACCCGGAACTGGCCGCCGCTGCGCGCGCGCGCCTGGACGCTTCCGGCCTGGGCACCAACGTGCGGGTGGAGGTGGCCGATGCCCTGACCTGGCAGACCGATCGCCGCTTCGACGTGATCTGTGTCACTGGCGCAGTGGACGTGGTGCCGTCACAGTTCGCCTCGTGGCTGCGTCCGGGTGGTCGCCTGTTCGTGATCCACGGCCGTTCGCCGGCCATGGAAGCGCTGCTGGTCAAAGCCGACGGCAACACCGAATCGCTGTTCGAGACCGATATCGATTACCTGCGCGGTGCCGCCCCGGCACCCCAGTTCCACCTCTGAGTCCAAGGAAGCCGCAATGATCCGCCGATCCCTCGCTGTTGCGCTGGCCACTGCCCTGCTGCCGTTGTCTGCCCATGCCGCCGACCTGCTGCAGGTCTACGAAATGGCGCGCAACGGTGACCCGCAGCTGGCCGCTGCCGAATCGACCCGGCTGTACGACAAGGAAGGCGCCGTGCAGGCACGCGCTGCCCTGCTGCCGCAGATCAACGGCACCGCCGCGCTGAACCGCACGCGCAGCGAAGCCAATGCCGATGCCAATTCCGGTTCGGTGATGAGCAAGCGCCGCAGCTATACGGTCGATGGCAGCCAGACGCTGTTCAACTGGACCCAGATCAGCAATCTGCGTTCGCAGCGTGAGCTGAGCAAGGCGGCGGATTTCACCCTCGATTCGGCCAACGACAGCCTGATCGTGCGCACCTCGGCGGCCTACTTCAACGTGCTGGTGGCGATCGAATCGCTGACCGCCGCACAGACCAATGAAGCAGCCGCGAAGAAGCAGTTCGACTTCGCCGACAAGCGCCTGGAAGTGGGCCTGGCGCCGATCACCGACGTGCACGAAGCGCGCGCCCAGTACGACCAGGCGCGCGCCAACACCATCGTTGCGCAGAACACCCTGGCCGATAACTACCAGGCCCTGACTGAACTGACCGGCCAGCCGGTGGTGAACCTGCGCGGCCTGCCGGCCGACTTCCGCCCGGAAGTGCCGGCCAACCGTGGCAACATCGACGAGCTGGTGACCCAGGCCAGCGGCCAGAACCCGGCGCTGAAGGCGCAGGAGCTGAAGGTCAGCGCCGCCGAAGCCGGCGTGCAGGCGGCCCGTGGCGGTCACTACCCGACCCTGTCGCTGGGCGGCAGCTGGGGCAAGAGCGCGACCTGGGGCGACAGCACCGGCGCCGGCTCGCTGTCTCCCGATGCCCGCACCAACAGCATCGGCCTGACCCTGAGCGTGCCGATCTTCTCCGGCGGTGCCACCCAGTCGGGCGTGCGCCAGGCCCTGGCGCAGCGTGATATCGCCCAGGACACCTACGAACAGCAGAAGCGTGCGCTGGACCGCAACACCCGCAATGCCTACCAGACTCTGGTGCAGGGCATCAGCGAAGTGGAAGCGCGCCGCCTGGCCGTGGTTTCGGCACAGAGCGCATACGACGCTTCGCAGGTCGGCCTGGAAGTGGGTACCCGCACGGTGCTGGACGTGATCCAGAACCAGCGCATCCTGTTCTCGGCGCAGCTGGATTACGCCCAGGCCCGCTATACCTTCCTGCAGAACCGCCTGCTGCTGAGCCAGTCGCTGGGTTCGCTGGACGTGGCCGAGCTGCAGGACATCAACCGCCTGCTGACCCAGGACGCGGGCAACCCGTCGACCACCACGCGCTGATTGCAGGCGTTGCTGGCCGCACAGAAAAACCACCCGCAGGGGTGGTTTTTTTGTGCCTGCGCGGTGCTGCCCGCCCTTAGAACAGCCGCTGCAGAAGCGGCAGCAGGCACAGCGCGGTGGCCAGCGGCGCACGCACCCGGGCCGCACCAGACTGCTTCATCTGGCCGGCACAGACCGCCGCCAGCGCGATCAGCGCCAGCGGACCCGGCAGGCTGGGCAGCAGCCCTTCGGGCAACCACACCGCCAGCAGCGCCGCCGCTGTCCCCAGCCACGCGATGACCGCAGCGCGCTGCCACGGCTGGCGCTCGCCGCCGCCCGCCCAGCGCTGCAGGCACAGCGTTGTGGCCAGCAGCACCAGCACCACCTGCAGCGCGGCCAGGCCGGCTGCGCCGGCAGCCGGCAGCAGCGGCAGCAGCCATTGCAGCTGCGTGAGCCCCTGCAGGGCCGCCGACAGCGGCCGCGTGCTGGCCAATGCGGGGAACGCCACCAGCCCCGACTGCAGCGCCGCCAGCACCATCAGCCAGAGCATGCCCACCGGCACCGCCACGCCAACGGCCAGGACCAGTTGCCGCCGCGGCCGGCTAACCAGCGGCGCCACCACCAGCAGCAGGCCCGTGCTGGCAAACACCGCCAGCAGCGGCACACTGGCGGCGACCACCCCACCCACGCCGAAGCGGTACGGGGCCACCGCGTTGGGCAACCACGGAATCCAGTGCGCGTAATGCACGTGGCGCGCGGCCAGGACCAGCACCAGCGCGCCAATGCCGAACTTGAGGGTCAACAACGCACAGGCCAGCAGCACCGCGCGACGCGGCCGCAGCAGCGCCATCGCCGCGGTGGCCAGCACCAGCACGGCCGCGACCACCTGCACGGGCAGCCACTGCCGCGGCTCCACGCCCAGCGTGGCCGCGACCGCGTAGAGATGGCGCGCACCGGACTGCGCAGCACCGGCCACAGTGGCGGTCAGTTCCAGCACCAGGACCAACAGCAGCAGATCGGCCACGCGCTGGCCCCAGGCCGCCCGCAGCAGATCGTGCAGGCCGCTGCCATCGGGTTGCGCACGCAGCGCATCACGCAGGCTGTACAACACCAGCCATGCGCCCAGCGCTGCCAGCAGCAGGCTGAGCACGATTGCCGGGCCCGCCTGCGCTGCGGTGTGCTGGCCCACCAGCGCCACCACGCTGCCGCCGACCAGCAGCGCCAGCGCAAGCACCAGTACATGATCCGTGCCAAGTACACCGCCGGTTCGCACCCCACCCCGCGCGGTGCTGCCGCCATCGACGTTCATTGAAAGCTTCCTTGATGCCGACCAAGCGTGGTCGACAGCAGGCTGGCAGCGGTAACGGCGCGGCGGTATCGGGAAACGGCGCGCAAGCGCCACGCTGTGATGAAAGACACGCGCACGGCCGCGCAGGCAGGCCAGCTACGACACCACCTCGGCCATCAAGCAGGCTTTATGCGGCTGTTTGCGTCAGTACGCCGCGGCGCCGCGTCAGTCGCGCGGCGGCGGCAGGTGCGGTTCCACCAGCGCCACGGTGCGCTGCAGCGCGCCGCGACCGTTGCTGACCAGTGTGCAGCCGGCATGGGCCATGTCCTCGCGGGCCTGCGGATCCTGCAGCAGGTGCTGCAGGTGGTCGCCCACGGCCTGCACGTCGTCGCCGATCAGCAATGCACCGGCCTCGCGCATGCGCCGCGAGATTTCCGCGAAGTTGTGCAGGTGCGGGCCGGTAACGGCGGCCGTGCCCAGCGCTGCCGGCTCGAGCAGGTTGTGGCCGCCGATGGCCTGCAGGCTGCCGCCGACGAAGGCCACCTGGGCACAGCCGTAGAACGGTATCAGCTCACCCAGGGTGTCGATCACGAACACGTCGGTATCGGCCTGCGGCCACTGCTGCGCGCGACGGGTGGCCACGCGCCAGCCCTGATCGCGGGCCAGCGCTTCCACCCTGGGGAAGCGTTCCGGGTGACGCGGCGCCCACAGCAGCAGCAGATCCGGATGCTGCAGGCGCAGCCGGCGGTGCAGGTCGATCACCGCCTGTTCCTCGCCCTCATGGGTGCTGGCGGCGATCCACACTGGCCGCTGGGCCGGAACCTGCTGGTGGAACTGGGCGATGAAGGGCTGCACTTCCGGCGTGGCGATGTCGAACTTCAGGTTGCCCAGTGCCTGCACCTGTTCCGGCGCGGCGCCCAGCAGCACGAAGCGCGCGGCATCATCCTGCGATTGCGCGGCCACGCAGGTCACGGTGCGCAGGGCACGGCGGATCAGTGCGGCCAGCACACGGTAGCCACGCAGCGAACGCGCCGACAGGCGTGCGTTGAGGATGTAGACGGGAATGCGGCGGTCACGGCACCCGAACAGCATGTTCGGCCACAGCTCGGTTTCCAGGATCAGCGCCAGGCTGGGCTGGAAGTGACCCAGGAAGCGGTTGACGCTGCCGGGCACGTCATACGGCAGGTAGACGTGATCGAGCGCATCGCCCCACAGCGCGCGCACGCGCTCGGAGCCCGTAGGCGTGATCGTGGTGATGACCCAGCGGATGTCCGGGCGCTGCTTGCGCAGCGCGTTCACCAGCGGCGCGGCGGCGTTGACTTCGCCCACCGATACCGCGTGCAGCCAGACCCGGGGCTGGCCGGTCGGCTGCGGGTAGGAGGCGTAACGCTCATCCCAGCGCCGGAAGTATTCGCGGACCCGGAAGCCGCGCCACACCAGGTGGTACACGGTGATCGGCAGCAGGATGTAGAGCACGGCCGAATACAGGCCGCGCAGGATCCATTCGACAGGGTCTTTGCGCATGCGGCAAGGATACGGGACGCCCCCGGGAAAGACACGCGGCGGGGTTGGTAGAATGACGGCATGTCCGATGCCTCTACTGCCGTCCGCCCGTCCCTGGCCGATCCCCGCAACTGGCCGATGTTCGCGGCGATGTTCGCTGCGTTCGGCATTGCCCGCCTGCCATGGTTCCTGCAGCGCGCGCTGGGGCGCGGGGTCGGCTGGATCACCTGGCGCCTGCTCGGCAGCCGCCGCCGTGCTGCCGAGGTGAATCTGAAGCTGTGCTTCCCGGAAAAGGACGAGGCCTGGCGCAACCGCCTGGTACGCGACAGCTTCGACGCGCTGGGCGTGGGCATCTTCGAATGCGCGCGTTCCTGGTGGGGCAGCATCGACAGCATCCGCCCGCAGGTGCAGATTGAAGGCCTGGAACACCTGAAGCAGATGCAGGCCGAAGGCCGTGGCGTGCTGCTGGTGTCGGGCCACTTCATGACCCTGGAAATGTGTGGGCGCCTGCTGTGCGACCACGTGGACCTGTCGGGCATGTACCGCAAGCACAAGAACCCGGTGTACGAATGGGCGGTGAAGTTCGGCCGCCTGCGCTATGCCAAGGCGATGTATGCCAACGAGGACATCCGCGCCACCGTGCGCCACCTGAAGAAGGGCGGCTTCCTGTGGTATGCCCCCGACCAGGACATGCGCGGCAAGGACACCGTGTTCGTGCCGTTCTTCGGCCATACCGCGGCCACCATCACCGCCACCCACCAGTTTGCGCGCATGACCGGCTGCGCGGTCATCCCCTACTTCCACCGTCGTGAAGGCGGGAAGTATTTCCTGAAGATCGGCGCGCCGCTGGAGAACTTCCCCAGTGAAGACGTGGAAGCCGATACCACGCGGGTGAACCAGGCCATCGAACAGATGGTGCGCGAGGCCCCGGACCAGTACCTGTGGATCCATCGGCGGTTCAAGCGCCAGCCCGGTGGCAGAAGCGATTTCTACAAGTAGATCCACGCCATGCGTGGATGATTTTCGCGCGACGCCACCGGATTACAACGGCCAACGGCACCACGCGTGCGGGTACTCCCCACCTCGCACGCAAAGCCTGCACGGACCGGGTTGGCCAGGATGTACATGGCCTTCTCGTGAAGTGACTCATCGGTGCGCACCGCGTGGTCGTGGTAGCCGTGCTGCCATAGCGCACCGCGCCGGCCCAGCTGCTGGTTCAACACGCGGCTGCTGCGGGATTTGAGCAGGGACATGCACTCGGCCAGGGTGCCCTTCTGCAGCTCCATCAACCAATTCAAGTGGTCGGGCATCACCACCCAGGCCAGGCTGTGGCTGATACCGGCGCGCTCCACGAAGCGCAGTGCATCGACCAGGACCGCCACGTTGGCAGCGTCGGCGAAGAAGGGTTCACGGCGCAGGGTGACCGTGGTCAGAACGTGCACGTTGCCGGTGCGGGAGTAACGACCGTAGCTGAGTCTGGGGCTGGCCATGACCACGGCCTGCGCTGCCGAGGTCAGCAGGGGTATTGGGGAGTTGCCCGGGGTTGGGTCGGGAAAGCGCCATCCACGCATGGCGTGGATCTACCGTCTGCGTTGGGGGTGGGTGGGCGACTACATCGCGTTGGGCGGATCGTCGGGCTCACGCGCCAGCAGGGTACCGACGAACAGCGCCGCCAGCAGCACGGTAACCCCACCCCAGAAGGTGGAATAGAACGCCAGGTGGGTGTTCAAGGGAAACACGGTGACGGCCAGCGCCAGCATGGCCGGGCGTGCGCGCTCACGCGCCGCGGCCGGGGCGAAGCGCCAGGCACGCCACGCCTGGGCCACGGCCGCCAGCCACAGCAACAGGCCCAGCACGCCGGTTTCGGCGAGGATTTCCAGCACGATCTGATGGGCGTGCAAGGCCGGCTCGGCGCCCCATACGGCGGGCGCCTGCTCGCGCACGCACGCGGGGTAGGCATCGCGGAACCCCCGCGCGCCCACGCCGTTGATCGGGTGTTCTTCGATCATGCACGCTGCCGCCGACCAGATACGCGCGCGGCCAGACAGCGCCTGGTCCACCCCGTCGTCGGCGCCATCCCAGGCCATGGCGGTGCGCGCCACGCGCTCGCGCAGCTGCGGCACGCTGGCAGTCAACGCAGCCGCGCCCAGCAGGCCGGCCAGCGACAACAACAGCAGGCGCTTCCAGCCGAACTGGCGCACGCCGCTGTACACCAGCACCAGGCCAAAGGTGACCCAGGACGCGCGCGAGCCCGCCAGCAGCAGCACGATGCCCAGCGCGGCCGCGCCCAGCAGCCAGCCGGCATGGCCGAAACGGCGGGCCAGTGGCAGCAGCAGGAACGGTGACAGGCTGGCCAGCACCTGGCCGAACTTCAGGTTGCACGGCCCCAGGGCACCGCTGAGACGGTCGGCCAGCACCACCTCATCGGCCGGGCACAGGCCGTGCCCGCTGACCACATGCTTCAATTGGTCCAGCGACCAGAACCACGGACTGGTGCCGGCCAGCGCCTGCACCAGCGCGTCCACGGTCCACAGCCCGGTGATGAGCGCCAGCCCACCCAGCGTCAGCCGACGCCGCTGCGGGGTGGCCACGGCAATGGCCACCAGCCACATGAAGGGCAGATAGCGCAGGCCGGCGGCGGTCTTGGTCCAGGCCGCCGACGGATCGATGGCATCCAGCGCCGAGAACGCCTGCGGCAGCCAGTAGCCCAGGAACAGGATGGACGTCAGTGCCCACGCGGCAGGGCTGAGCAGATGCGGGCGATGCTGCAGCCGGCGCAGCACCATCCGCGCGGCGGCGTACAGCGCGCCCAGGCCGAGCACGGTTTCGGCGATGCCCGGCAGCGGCCACAGTGCCACGTAGGCCAGCACCCACCAGGGCGCCCAGCGCCCGGCGCGATCATCGCGCAGGGTCGGCGTGGGGTCAGCCGGCAAGGTCGGCATAGAGGCGAAGGGTGTCACGCTGCATGGCCTGCAGGGTAAACGGGATCCGCCCCGGCAACGACGGCGGCTGAGCCAGCAGGGCCAGCGCGCGTTCACGCAGGGCCTGTGCATCGCCCAGCGGCACTGCACCCGATGGCTGCAGCTGCCGCAGCAGTTCGCCCACGCAGCCGTGGTTCCAGCCCAGCACCGGGCGGCCGACCGACAGGGCCTCGACCACGGTGCGGCCGAAGGCCTCGGGCTTGTCCGACAGCTGCAGCACCAGGTCGCTGGCGGCGTACGCCTGGGCGATGCGCGCGGTAGGCACGCTGATGTGCACGGCCTCGGCAATGCCCAGTGCGGCCGCCTGCGCGCGCAGGCCGGCAAGATAGGTTTCGCGGCCGGGCTCATCGGTGCCCAGCATCCACAGCTGCGCCGGCACGCCGGCTGCACGCAGGTCGGCCAGCAACTGCAGCGCGTGCGCATGGCCCTTCAGCCGCGTCCCGCGCCCGGGCAGCAGCAGCAGCGGGCCGTCTACCTGCCCCAGCCACGGGTAATCGGCCGCCAGGGCCAGGCGTGGGCGACGATCGGCACGTGCCACGCGCGGGAACTGGCCCACGTCCACGCCGCGCGGAATCACCTGCAGGCGCGCGTCGGGAACGGTCGGGTAATGGGTGTGCACATACTCGCGCACGGTGTTGGACACACAGATCACGCGTTCGCCGCTGGTCATCACCGCACTGTAGCGGCTGGGCGAATTCAGGCCATGCACGGTGGTGACCCAGCGCGGGCGCTGCGCGGGCGGCAATGCACGGATCGCATACAGGCCCAGCCAGGCCGGCAGGCGCGAGCGCGCATGCACGATGTCCGCGCCCACTTCGGCGAACAGGCGGCGCAGGGTCGGCATGTGGCGCAGGGTCAGCAGCGATTTGCGGCCGATATCCAGCGTGAGGTGCTCGGCACCGCTGTCCAGCAGCGGCTGCACCAGGCGACCGCCGGCGGACACCACCAGGGCACGGTGGCCGGCCGCCACCAGAGCGGCGGCGATTTCAAGGGTGGAACGCTCGACGCCGCCGGAGTGCAGCGCCGGCAGCAACTGCACCACGGTCAATCGGCGCATCGAACGGCCGCCCGATCAGTCGGCCAGCACGAAGGTGGAGCCGCAGTACGGGCACTGCGCTTCACCGTTGGGCTCGTCTTCGATCGGCAGGTACACGCGCGGGTGCGAGTTCCACAGCGCCATTTCCGGGGTCGGGCAGCTCAGCGGCAGGTCGGCGCGGTGCACGGTGTAGCGCTTTTCGGCGTTGGCGGGCGCAGTGGCGGTATGGCTCATGGCGGGTGTCGATGAACGGATTGCGAGGGCTGGGATTCTAGCATCTGGGCCGGGCCAGCATTGCACCGCAACAGGCGGGTTGGCGTCTGCACACCTTCCGTTCCGACGCACAGACACCCACCTGGGCGGATTTCTTCAATCGATCCAAGCAGTTCCGGGCACCGCCCTGCACTGGCGAGGATTTGCCGCATTTGGATCGAACTAAATGGCACTTGTCAGGGTGCAGCCGCCTGTTGCAGCATCGGGACCCTTACAACCCGACCCGATCGCACGGCCCGCCCCCCACCGGACCTGCATCGCTTCCGCGCTGCCCCTGGGCGGCACGGGCGGTGCTGTCCTGGGTGTTCGCCGATGCGGGTCCTGCCAGCCGCCTGCCTTACCCGGGAGACCCTGCATGACCCTGACCGATCCGCGCCGCGCCCTGCTTCCCCTCGCCCTGGCCCTGGCCTGCGCGACCTCTGCGACGCCGGCACTGGCGCAGGGCCTGCAGACCTCGTTCGAGCCGGGCGAACCGGCACCGCTGAAGGCCGCAGGCGCGCTGCAGGTGCAGATCGGCACGGGTCCGGCCGCCCCGTATGCCGCCAAGCGCAATGCCGGCTACACCGGCCTGCATGCCCTGCACTACCGCGGTGATGGCGGCCGTGCATCACGCGAACTGTTCACCACCGATCTGACCATTGCCGCCGACACCACGCTGTCGTGGCTGGTGCTGCCGGAGATCGTCGGCAGCGATACCGTGGCTTCGACCTATGTGTCGCTGGACCTGCGCCTGGACGATGGCAGCCGGGTGTCGGCCAGCGCCGCGCGCGACCAGCACGGGATCGCGCTGGGCGCCCGCGCGCAGGGCGATTCGAAGACGCTGTACCCGCAGCAGTGGGCGCGCAAGGCGGTGCGCCTGGGCGAAGTCCCGGGCCTGCTTGGGCGCCGGGTCGTGGCCATTGAACTGGCCGTGGCCAGCGCCGATGGCGCGCCGGTGGCGGGCTGGATCGACGATGTGCGCCTGGATGCGCAGCCGCGCACCGTGCCGCAGCGCGTGTCGGACTGGGTGCTGACCACCCGCGGCACGCAGGCCAACGGCACCTTCTCGCGCGGCAACAATTTCCCGGCCACGGCGGTGCCGCACGGCTTCAACTTCTGGACCCCGGTGACCGACGCCGGCGCACTGAACTGGCTGTACCGCTGGAGCGAGCAGAACGATGCGAAGAACCGGCCGCAGCTGCAGGCGCTGGCGCTCAGCCACCAGCCCAGCCCGTGGATGGGCGACCGCCAGACCTTCCAGGTGATGCCCTCGGCCACCCGCGGCGTGCCCGAGGCCGACCGCAGCAAGCGCGCCCTGTCCTTCGACCGCAGCCAGGAATCGGCGCGCCCGTACCGCTATGACGTGCGCTTCGACAATGGCATCGCAGCGTCGATCGCGCCCACCGACCATGCCGCCCTGTTCCAGTTTGAATTCCCGCAGGGCAGCGATGCCAACCTGCTGTTCGACAACGTGGATGCGCGCGGCGGGCTGACCCTGGATGCGGCCACGCAGACCCTGAGCGGCTACACCGACACGCGCAGCGGCCTGTCCAACGGCGCCACCCGCATGTACGTGGTGGCCCGCTTCGACCGGCCCTGGCGCAGCAGCGGCCGCATCGATACCGGCCGCCCCACCGGCTACATCAAGTTCGATACCGCGCAGGGCCGCACGGTGACGATGCGCATTGCCACCTCGCTGATCTCGCTGGAACAGGCACGGCACAACCTGGCGCTGGAAATCGCCGACGCCGACACCCTGGCCAGCGTGGCCGGGCGCGCGCAGGACGCCTGGGATGCGCGCCTGTCGCGCTTCGATATCGGCCAGGCCAGCGACGACGCCAAGACCACGCTGTATTCGAACCTGTACCGCCTGTACCTGTACCCCAATTCGGGCCACGAGAATGCCGGCACCGCCGCCGCACCCGACTGGCGCTATGCCAGCCAGGCCAGTGCGGAAGACAACAACACCGATGGCAGCGCCAGCCGCAGCTTCGCGCCGGTACGCGACGGCAAGGTGTACGTGAACAACGGCTTCTGGGACACCTTCCGCACCACCTGGCCGGCCTATGCGCTGTTCACCCCACAGGATGCGGGGCAGCTGGTGCAGGGCTTCATCGAGCAGTACCGCGCCGGCGGCTGGATTGCGCGCTGGTCGTCACCGGGCTATGCGGACCTGATGGTCGGCACCAGTTCCGACGTGGCCTTCGCCGATGCCTGGCTGAAGGGTATCGGCGGTTTCGATCCGGCCGAAGCCTATGCCGCAGCGTTGAAGAACGCGACCGTAGTGCCGCCGGACCGCCACGTCGGCCGCAAGGGCATGGACCGTTCCACCTTCCGCGGCTACGCCAGCGCCGATGTGCACGAAGGCATGTCGTGGACGATGGAAGGTGCGTTGAACGACTTCGGCCTTGCCAACATGGCGCAGGCACTGGCGACGAAGGCAACCACGCCGGCCGCGCGCGAGCGCTACCGCACCGAGGCCGAGTACTTCCGCTACCGTGCAGCCGGCTACGCCACGGTGTTCGACCCGGCGGTGGGCTTCTTCCAGGGCCGCCAGGCCGATGGCAGCTGGCGCGTGGATGCCAAGGACTACGACCCGCGCGTGTGGGGCCACGACTACACCGAATCCAATGGCTGGACCTTCGCCTTCACCGCTGCCCACGACGGCGAAGGCCTGGCCGCGCTGTACGGCGGCCGCGAAAAACTGGCGGCCAAGCTGGACACCTTCTTCGCCACCCCGGAAACCGCCGCGAAGGAATTCGCCGGTTCCTACGGCGGCATCATCCACGAGATGACCGAAGCGCGCGACGTGCGCATGGGCATGTATGCGCACAGCAACCAGCCGGCGCACCACATTCCGTGGATGTACCTGTACGCCGGGCAGCCCTGGAAGACCCAGCAGCACGTGCGCGAGATCCTGTCGCGGCTGTACGTGGGCAGCGAGATCGGCCAGGGCTACCCCGGTGACGAGGACAACGGCGAGACCTCGGCCTGGTACCTGTTCGCCTCGCTGGGCCTGTACCCGCTGCGCATGGGGGCGCCGGAGTATGTGATCGGTTCGCCGGCATTCGCCCACGCACGGGTGGAACTGCAGGGCGGCGCGGTGCTGACCGTCAACGCCGAGAACAATTCGCCGGAAAACGTGTACGTGCAGTCGCTGAAGATCAACGGCAAGCCGTGGACGAAGACCTGGGTGCCGCACGCGCTGATCGCCCAGGGCGCCACACTGGACTTCGCCATGGGCCCGCAGCCGTCGCGCTGGGGCAGCGGTGCCGACGATGTACCGCCATCGCTGACCGCGGTCGGCAAGCGCCCGCAGCTGCTGCACGACCTGCTGGGCGGCAGCGCGCGCGCGGCACTGGCCGATGGCCGTGCCCTGCCCGCCCTGACCGACGACGATGCGGACACCGCAGTGGCGCTTGGTGCGGGTGCGACCATCAGCCTGAGCGGCGGCGCCGATGGCGTGCCGACCCTGTACACGCTGACCAGTGGCGATGGCGCGATCCGTGGCGGCCAGTGGGTACTGGAAGCGCGCAACGGCAACGGAAGCTGGCGCTCGCTGGACCAGCGCGACGGCGAAGACTTCACCTCGCCGCGGCAGACCCGTCCGTTCCGCATTGCCACGCCGGCACGCTACAGCGAATACCGTCTGCGCGTGATCGGTCCGGGCCGCCTGCAGCTGGCCGAGATCGAACTGCTGGCACCGGCCACCGTACAATGACGCCATGCGCCTTCGTCTGATTCCCCTGCTCTTTCTTGCTCTGGCCTTCCCCGGTGTTGGCCAGGCGCAGACCCAGGCCTTCGATGGCCAGGTCAGCCGTGATGGCGTGACCCTGTACTACCAGGATGCCAGTGGTGCCCTGGCGGCACCGGTGCGCAAGCGCATCATCGACACGTTCTACTTCGCTTACCTGCGCGAGCGGGCGGACTTCCGCCCGGCGGCGCCGAACGAAGTGCGCATCGTGATCGATCCGGCCTACAACGGCGTGGCCTACGTGGGTGACAAGGACAAGGCCAGCACGATCACCATCAATCCGGGCTGGCTGCTGAAGCACCCCGATGACATCGACCTGGTGACCCACGAGGCGATGCACATCGTGCAGGGCTACCCCAGCTACGGCGACAAGCGCGTGCCGGGCTGGCTGGTGGAAGGCATTGCCGATTACGCACGCGACCGCTACGGCATGAACAACACCGCCGCCGGCTGGGCGTTGCCGGTGAAGGTGGAAAAGGGCCAGACGGTGGAAAGCGGCTACCGGGTGACCGGTGCGTTCCTGAAATGGGCCGAGGGCGAGCACCCGGGGCTGGTGCTAGCGCTGGACAAGGCGCTGCGCGACGGCCGCTACGCGCCCACGTTGTGGCAGAAGGAAACCGGCAAGACCCTGCCGGTGTTGTGGGCGCAGTACGCCAAGCCGCGCAGCGACGCCCCGCCACCGGCCCCGGCGCGCCGCGGCCGGCGCTGAGGGCGGTAGCGCCAGGCCATGCCTGGCGGAATACACGGCACACCGCGCTGCGCGCCGCCGGGCATGGCCCGGCGCTACCCGATCCGGGTCTGCGCTTCGCGCAAACAGAAACGCGCCCCGTGGGGCGCGTTTCTGCAGCTGTCGCTGGAAAGAAGGCTTACGCCTTCTTCTCCGCTTCCAGCTGCTTGCGGATCTGTGCATCCACCGCGGCGATGGCGGTCATGTTCAGGATCCGGCGCGAGGTCGCGCTGGTGGTCAGGATGTGCACCGGCTTGTTCACGCCCATCAGGATCGGGCCGATCGCCACGCCATCGGTGAACACGCGCACCAGGTTGTAGGCGATGTTGGCCGCTTCCAGGTTCGGCAGCACGAACAGGTTGGCACGGCCCTGCAGGGTCGAGCCCGGCAGCAGCTTCTGGCGCAGCGCTTCGTCCCACGCAGTGTCGCCCTGCATTTCGCCGTCCACGTTCAGGCGCGGGTTGCGCTTGAGCAGCATCTCGCGGACCTGGCGCATCTTCAGTGCGTCCTTGGAATCGTGGCTGCCGAAGTTGGAGTGCGACAGCAGCGCCACCTTCGGCTCGACGCCGAACAGCTTCATGCGATAGGCCGCCTGCAGCGTGGCTTCGGTGATCTGCTCGGCGGTCGGGTCTTCCTGCACGTGGGTGTCCACGAAGAAGAACACGCCCTGCTGGTTGATCACGCCGGTCATGGCCGAGGTCGAGGTGACCTTCGATTCCAGCGGCAGCACGCTGCGCACGTAACCCAGCTTCTTGTGGAAGCGGCCGACGATGCCGGTCAGCATGGCATCGGCTTCACCACGGGCAACCATCACCGCGGCGATCAGGGTCGGGCGCGAACGCATCAGGTTCTTCGCCGCAGCCACGGTCACGCCACGGCGGCCGGTCAGGCCGTGGTAGTACTGCCAGTATTCGTTGAAGCGCGGATCATCGTTGATGTTGGTGATCTCGATGTTCTCGCCCACCTTCAGGCGCAGGCCCAGGCGTTCGATGCGCGCTTCGATCACGTCCGGGCGGCCGATCAGGATCGGGTGCGCCAGGCCTTCATCGACCACGTTCTGCACCGCCTGCAGCACCACTTCCTCTTCGCCTTCGGCGTACACCACGCGCTGCTTGTCGGCGCGGGCGCGGTCGTAGACCGGCTTCATCATCAGGCTGGTGCGGTACACGAACTGCGACAGCTTCTGCCGGTAGGCATCCATGTCGGCGATCGGGCGCGCGGCCACGCCCGAATCCATCGCGGCCTGGGCCACGGCGGCGGACAGTTCCACCAGCAGGCGGCGGTCGAACGGGCGCGGGATCAGGTATTCACGGCCGAAGCTCGGTGCATCGCCGCCGTAGGCCGACCCCATGTCGGTGGCCGCACGGCGGGCCAGCGCGGCGATGGCGCGCACGCAGGCGATCTTCATTTCCTCGTTGATCGCGGTGGCGCCCACGTCCAGCGCGCCGCGGAACAGGTACGGGAAGCACAGCACGTTGTTGACCTGGTTCGGGTAGTCCGAACGGCCGGTGCCGATGATCGCGTCCGGGCGGGCGGCACGCGCCTCTTCCGGCATGATTTCCGGAGTCGGATTGGCCAGCGCGAAGATGACCGGGTCCGGCGCCATGGTCTTGACCATCTCGGCGGTCAGGATGCCCGGGGCCGAAAGGCCAAGGAAGATATCGGCGCCGTTGACGATCTCGGCCAGGGTGCGCTTGTCGGTATCGCGCGCATAGCGCTGCTTTTCCGGGTCCAGATCGGTACGACCGGTGTGGATCACGCCCTCGCGGTCGAAGGCCAGGATGTTTTCCGGCTTCAGGCCCAGCTGCACCAGCATGTTCACGCAGGAAATGCCGGCCGCGCCCATGCCCGTGGTCGCCAGCTTCACTTCTTCGATCTTCTTGCCGGTGATGGCCATGGCGTTCAGCACGGCGGCGCCGACGATGATCGCGGTGCCGTGCTGGTCGTCATGGAACACCGGAATCTTCATGCGCTCGCGCAGCTTGCGCTCGACCACGAAGCATTCCGGGGCCTTGATGTCTTCCAGGTTGATGCCACCGAAGGTCGGTTCCAGCGAGGCGATGATGTCGACCAGCTTGTCCGGATCGGTTTCGTCCACTTCGATGTCGAACACATCGATGCCGGCGAACTTCTGGAACAGCACGCCCTTGCCTTCCATCACCGGCTTGCCGGCCAGCGGGCCGATGTTGCCCAGGCCCAGCACGGCGGTGCCGTTGGAAATGACCGCGACCAGGTTGCCGCGGGCGGTGAGTTCGCTGGCCTGCTGCGGGTCGGCCTTGATGGCTTCGCAGGCGTAGGCCACGCCCGGGGAATAGGCCAACGACAGATCACGCTGGGTCAGCATCGGCTTGGTCGCAGCGACGCGGATCTTGCCCGGCGGCGACATGCGGTGGTAATCGAGGGCGGCCTGTTTGAAATCTTCGTTGGACATCGATGTGGGTTACATGAATGGGCAAGAGGGACAGGGGATGATACCCCCGTTGGAGTGGCTGGACCTGTCGCTATCCTGTCGCAGCCATGCTGCGACCGCACAATTCCGTACCGTATGCAACGATCCGGGTCCAGCGTGGGCGCCCTTGATGACAGCCAAGCGACGCCCTGAAACGCTGCGGGGCCGTGCCACTGTCGTGACCGGCCCCGCAGTACCACACACCTGGCGTCAGCCCTTGGCCGGCAGGGCCTCGGTCAGTACCGGGGCCACCGCATCGACCGGCGGCGGCAGCTCGCTTTCGCGGCCGTCCAGCGCCAGCTTCAGGCGGTCACGGTCCAGCGCGCCTTCCCAGCGCGACACCACCACGGTGGCCACCGCATTGCCGATGAAGTTGGTCAGCGAGCGGCATTCGCTCATGAAGCGGTCCACGCCCAGGATCAGTGCCATGCCGGCCACTGGCACTTCCGGCACTACGGCCAGGGTGGCGGCCAGGGTGATGAAGCCGGCACCGGTGACGCCGGCCGCGCCCTTGGAGCTGAGCATGGCGACCAGCAGCAGGGCGATCTGGTGGCCCAGGGTCAGTTCGGTGTTGGTGGCCTGGGCGATGAACAGCGCCGCCAGGGTCATGTAGATGTTGGTGCCGTCCAGGTTGAACGAATAGCCGGTGGGCACCACCAGGCCGACCACCGACTTGCTGCAGCCGGCGCGTTCCATCTTTTCCATCAGCGACGGCAGCGCCGATTCGGACGAGGACGTGCCCAGCACCAGCAGCAGCTCGGCCTTCAGGTAGCGGGCCAGCTTGAACACCGAGAACCCGCAGAGGCGGCAGACCACGCCCAGGATGACGGCCACGAACAGGAAGGCGGTGAGATAGAACGAACCCACCAGCCAGGCCAGGTTGACCAGCGAACCGACGCCGTACTTGCCGATGGTGAAGGCGATGGCACCGAAGGCACCGATCGGGGCGGCCTTCATCAGGATGTGCACCAGCTTGAACACCGGGGCGACCAGCGCTTCCAGGAAGTTGACGATCGGCTTGCCCTTCTCGCCCACCGAGGCCAGCGCGATGCCGAACAGCACGGCCACGAACAGCACCTGCAGGATGTTGCCATCGACGAAGGCGCTGATCAGCGTCTTCGGGATGATGTCCATCAGGAAGCCGACCAGGGTCAGGTCATGCGACTTCTCCACATAGCTGTGCACCGCGGTCTGGTCCAGCTCGGCCGGGTTGATGTTCATGCCCGCGCCGGGCTGCACCACGTGCGCCACGATCATGCCCACGATCAGGGCCAGGGTGGAGAAGAACAGGAAATACGCCATCGCCTTGGCGAACACGCGGCCCACCGTGCGCAGGTGGGTCATGCCGGCGATGCCGGTGACGATGGTCAGGAAGATGACCGGGGCGATGATCATCTTCACCAGGTTGATGAAAGCATCGCCCAGCGGCTTCATTTTCTCGCCGATCAGCGGCTCGTAATGGCCCAGGACGGCGCCCAGGACGATCGCCACGATCACCTGGAAGTACAGCTGGCGGTAGAGCGGCAACGGCTTTGTGGGCACCGGTGCGGTGGTCGGGATGTGCATGGCGGACTCCGGAAGGGGCGGTTCTGGCGCATACGATTCCCGCCGTGGCGGGACCGTCTCCGTGGATCTGGGCGCGGCCCGGCGGTGAGCGCCGGCGCGACCAATGGACGCCTTTGTACGCGCCGGGCACGCCGGCGCAGATAACCTATTGGTACTAGCCCCCCGGTTCAGGTGGCTGCGGTGCCTACACTGGCGCCGTACCGACGCCCCCGGGGACGCCGGTGGCCCGAGCTGAACGGCCGGGCACGTTCCCGCGCAAGTTCCGGCCATCGCGGCCGTTGTTGTCCTGTCCACACGCAATCTGAGAGAGCCGCACCACCCATGCGCCCGATTCCCACCTTGCTGGCCCTGTCGCTGGCCGCACTGCCCGCCTTCGCCTCCGCCGCCGATTTCGACAACTGGCCGACCAAGTACACCTTCGGCGACGGCACCGAACTGGCCGCCACGGCCAACATCGCTTACGACTACAACGATTTTTCCTCGGCCAGCGGCATCGAGGATGACGATGCGGTGCGCCGCAAGGAGTTCGGCGCGACCCTGAAGAAGAAGGGCGTGTACGACGCGATGGTCTACTACGACTTCCAGGCCGACACCTGGCTGGACGTGTTCGTGCGCTTTGAAAGCAAGGCGTTCTTCGGCCGCGACGTGGGTCGTTTCCGCTTCGGCTACATGAAGACCCCGGTCGGCCTGGATGCCAACACCTCCTCGCGCGCCGGCAGCTTCCTGGAGACCGCGCTGCCGGTACAGGCGTTCTACGCCGGCCGCCGCACCGGTGTGGAATGGGTGCTGGAGCGCCCGCAGTACCTGCTGCAGGCCGGCGCGTACGGCGGCAAGGACCTGCAGGGTGACAACCCGGGCACCACCCAGGCCGTGCGCGCCGTGTGGACCCCGGTGAAGGCACCGGGCGACGTGGTCCACCTGGGCCTGGCCTATTCGCAGGAAAACCCGCGCGGCTACCACGATGGCCGCGATGTGCACCACGAAGCCAGCGCGCGCCTGCGTGCCCGCCCGGAAGCCGGCCTGACCGATATCCGCCTGGTCGATTCGGGTGCGCTGGTCACTGCCGACCAGATCCGCCGCACCGGCCTGGAAGGTATCTGGATCCGTGGCCCGTTCTCGCTGCAGGCCGAAGCCCTGCAGGCCACGGTGACCCGCAAGGGCCTGCCCGACTACACCGGCAATGGCCAGTACGCGATGGCCAGCTGGGTGCTGACCGGCGAATCGCGCCCGTACAACGCCGGCGCGGTGGCCAACATCAAGCCCGCCCACGATTACGGCGCGGTGGAACTGCTGGCCCGCTACAGCCGCCTGGACCTGGACGATGGCAGCATCCTGGGCGGCCGCCAGCACGACCTGACCATTGGTGCGAACTGGTACCTGACCAGCCACTTCAAGTTCCAGGCCAACTATGTGAAGGTCGACGCCAGTCGTCGCGGCGTGCACAGCACCCCGGAAATCTTCGAACTGCGCGCGCAGATGCACTTCTGATCCGTTCCCCGGCACTTCCTTCCACAGTGCCTGCGGGGGGGGGGGGGCCCCCCCCCCCCCCCCCGCCCCTGCGTAGACTGCCGCCATGTACTGGCTCAGCCGCCACCGCCTGCTGTTGCTGACCCTGCTGGTGATGATCGGCGGTACGGTGCTGTGCGCGGTGGCGGCCGGCCACTACGCCTGGCGCCGCGCGCTGGCCACCGAAAGCGCCCAGGTGCAGCGCCAGCTGCAGTTGTATGGGCAGGGCCTGCAACAGCGCATCGACCGCTTCGGCACATTGCCGCAGGTGATGGCCCTGGACCCGGACCTGCTGCAGGCCCTGCAGGCGCCGATGTCGGCAACCGAGCGGCAGCGCCTGAACCTGAAGCTGCAGCGCGCCAACCAGGTTACCCGTACTTCCACGCTCACCCTGGTCGGCCGCGACGGCGTGGCCGTGGCCGCCAGCAACTGGAGCGAGCCGGCCAGCAACGTCGGCGAGGACTACAGCTACCGCCCGTACTACCAGCAGGCCATGGCCCACGGCCGCGGCCGCTTCTACGGCATCGGCATGACCACCAACGTGCCGGGCTACTTCATGTCCGAAGCGATCGTGGATGCACAGGGCCAGCGCATCGGCGTGATCGTGATCAAGATCGAGCTGTCGGCGCTGGAACAGGAATGGCTGAGCAGCCCCGACGTGGTGCTGGCCAGCGACAACCATGATGTGGTGTTCCTGGCCAACCGCGATGCCTGGCGCTATCGCCTGCTGCGCCCTCTGGGGGCCAGCGAGCGCCGCGAAATGCTGGCCGCGCGCCAGTACGCCGACCGTTCCCTGCAGCCGCTGCGGGTGCGTACCGAAGACGTACTGGCCGATGGCGGGCGCATGGTGCGCCTGCTGGACCCGGCGCTGGCCACGCCGATGCTGTGGCAGAGCCTGGCGCTGGAGGACGAAGACTGGAGCCTGCACCTGCTGCACGATGCAAGTGCTGCGGGTAGTGCCGGCCGCGGTGCAGCCATTGCCGGTGCCGCCGCCTGGCTGGCGCTGGGCTTCCTGGTGCTGTTCGTGCAGCAGCGCCGGCGCTTGTCCAAGCACCGCCAGCGCAGCCGCCGCGAACTGGAAACACTGCTGAAGCAGCACGCGCAGGAACTGCGCACCGCCCAGGATGGCCTGCTGCAGGCAGCCACCGATGCCGACAGCGGGCTCAGTCGCAGCCTGGAACACCTGCCGCAGGGCGTGGTGGTGATCGACCGCGAACAGCGCCTGGTGGCCTGGAATTCGCGCTACGTCGAACTGTTCCGCTTCCCGGCGGGGCTGGTGCGGGTGGGCCGGCCGATCGAAGAACTGTTCCGCTTCAATGCGCGCCGCGGCCTGCTCGGCCCTGGGCCGATCGACGAGGCCATCGAGCGCCGCCTGAACCACCTGCGCAGCGGCCGCCCGCACATGCGCGAAAGCGAGAAAGACGACGGCACCGTGCTTGAGATCCGCGGCAATCCCCTGCCCGACGGCGGCTTCGTCACCAGCTACGCGGACATCACCAGCTACAAGAACGCTGCGCGCGAACTGCGCTCGCTGGCCGACGCGCTGGAACACCGCGTGGCCGAGCGCACCCACGATCTGGACGAAGCGCGCCGCGAGGCCGAGCAGGCCAACCGCTACAAGACGCGCTTCGTGGCCTCGGCCGTGCATGACCTGCTGCAGCCGTTGAATGCCGCGCGCATGTTCGTGTCGGTGCTGCGCGGCCGCTTGAGCGGCGACGCACGCGAACTGAGCGAACACGTGGATGCGGCCCTGGCCGCGCAGGACGCCATCCTCAACAGCCTTCTGGATATTTCGCGGCTGGAATCGCGTGCGCTGCAGACCCGGGTGCGCGCGTTCGCGCTGTCGCCGCTGCTGGAAACCCTGGCCCGTGAATTCGGCATGGCCGCGCAGAGCCGTGGCCTGCACCTGCACTGGGTGGATACGCGCGCCATCGTGGTGAGCGATGAAGCGCTGCTGCGCCGCATCCTGCAGAACTTCCTGTCCAACGCGCTGCGCTACACCCCGCGCGGGCGCGTGCTGATCGGCTGCCGGCGCGTGGGCGAGCATCTGCGCATCGAAGTGCACGACCAGGGCCCGGGCATTCCGGAAAGCCTGCAGGGTGAGATCTTCGAGGAATTCCGCCGCTTGAACGACGGCGTGGAACAGGAACGGGGCGCGGGCCTGGGCCTGGCCATCGTTGAACGCATCGGCCGCCTGCTGGGCCACCGCATCAGCCTGCGCTCCACCCTGGGCAAGGGCAGCGTGTTCGCGGTAAGCGTGCCGCTGGGGCAGGCCGAAGACGTGGCGGTACCGGCGCCGGCACCGGTGGTGGCCGCCGAGCTGACCGACGACAGCCCGCTGCGGCAGTGCCGGGTGTGGAGCATCGACGATGATCCGCGCGTATGCGCCGCCACCCGCGCCCTGCTGGAACGCTGGGGCTGCAACGTGGAACTGGCCGACGGCCCGCAGGGCGCGCTGGAAATCGCCAGCGCGCTGAACGTGCCGCAGCTGCTGTTGCTGGACGTGCGCATGGGCCAGTGGCACGGCCCGGATCTGTACGAAGCGCTATGCAGACTGTGGCAGGCGCGGCCACCGGTGATCCTGGTGACCGCCGAGCGCGATGAAGCCCTGAAGGCACATGCGGCCGAACAAGGCTGGGGCTTTCTGCCCAAGCCGGTGCGGCCCCCCGCCCTGCGCGCGTTGATGACCCAACTGTTGTTGCGGCATCGGGGGTAGCGTCGAGCTTGCTCGACTGCCGTTGCCTCGTAGAGTCGAGCTTGCTCGACTGCTGTTGCCTCGTAGAGTCGAGCTTGCTCGACTGCTGTTGTCACCCCAGTCGAGCAAGCTCGACTCCACAAAAGCGGCTGATCAATCATCCTTGCGGCCGAAGGCAGGCCCACCGGACCCGCAAAGCGGAAAGGGTCAGATCCCGCCCGCGTCGCCTTCCGGCTCCAGCGCCTTCACCAGCACGGCAGCCTGGGTGCGGCTGTGGCATTCGAGCTTCTTCAGGATGGCGGTCACATGCACTTTCACAGTGTTTTCGGCCAGGCCCAGTTCGTAGGCAATCTGCTTGTTCAGCAGGCCATCGGCCAGGCACAGCAGCACGCGGAACTGCTGCGGGGTGAGCTGGGCCAGGCGTGCGGCCAGCAGGGCGTCGGATTCGCTGCGCTCGGGCGCCATCGCCGGGAACCACAGGCTGCCGTCCAGCACTGCCTGCACCGCTTCGCCGATGGTTTCGGCCGGGGCCGACTTGGGAATGAAACCGGCGGCGCCGAACTGCTGGGCGCGGCGGATTACCCGCGGGTGGTCGTTGGAAGACAGGATCACCACCGGGATGTCCGGGTGCGAGCCACGTACGTGCAGCAGCGCGGAAAAGCCATGCGCGCCGGGCATGGTCAGGTCCAGCAGCACCAGGTCCACATCCGGTTGGGCGTCCAGCGCCTGTGCCAGCGCATCGGCACTGGCCACTTCGCGCACCTGGGCCAGCGGCAGGCTCTGCCGCAACGACTGCACCACCGCCGAACGCAGCAGCGGATGGTCATCGGCGATCAGGATGGTGTATTCGCTCATGGGCCCATTGTACGGGCACTGCCGCGCATCCGCCGGGCGTGTCCCGGCGCGCCCAAGGGCTCAGCGCCCGGCCGGTTCCACGCTGCTGCGCCAGGCATCCAGGAACTGGCGGCGCTTCAGCGCATCCAGGTAGACCAGCAGCCCCGGGCCAAGCTGGATCGGGCGGCGGCTGCGGCCCGGCGCATCGTCGCTGCGCGTGTTGCCGGTCACGATCGGCATCAGCCGCGCCTCGCGTGACAGCACCTGCTGGCCACGCGGCGACAGCAGGTAATCGAGGAAGCGCCCGGCCTCTTCCGGGTGCGCGCCGGTGCGCGGAATCACTGCCGTGCGCAGCACCACCAGGGTGTAGTCCTCGGGCTCGGCGATGGCCAGCGGCGCGCCGGCATCGATGCGCGCCTGCGCATACGAGCCCAGCACGTTGTAGACCAGCGACAACTGGCCACTGGCCACCTGGTCCAGCAGCACGCCGGTGCGTTCTTCACGCACCACCGCGTTGTCGCCGAGCGCGCCCAGCAGCGCGCCGGCGATGCTGCCACGCTGCGCATCCTGGGTGGCCAGCAGGTAGCCCACGCTGCTGCGTTCGATATCGTAGGTACCGACCTTGCCACGCAGCGGCAGGCCATCGGCGCGCAGCAGGTCCAGCAGTTGGCGGCGCGTGCGCGGCGCCTTGGCCGCCGGCAATGCGCGCGTGTTGTAGACCATCACCACCGGTTCGTAGCTGATGCCGAAGGCCTCGCTGCGCCATTGCGCCCAGGCCGGCAGTGCGGCGGTCTGCGCCGAGCGGTGCGGTACCGCGTGGCCATCGTTCACCAGCTTGGTCTGCAGGTCCATGCCGCTGGAAATCAGCAGGTCCGGCGAATCCGGGCCACTGCGGTCGTGCAGGTAACGCGCGTACAGGTCCTGGGTGATGATGTCTTCGTAGACCACCGTAGTGCCGGGATGCAGGCGCTGGTAATCGGCGATGACCTCGGCAAACACTTCGATATCGGTGGTGCCGTGGATGCGCAGCTGCGCGGTCGCCGCGCCCTGCGCGGGAAAGCGCCGTACATCGCCGGGCGCAGCCAGTACGGGGGCAGCCAACAACAGCGCCAGCGCGCCGGCGAACAGGCGGATCATGCGGTACTCCGGGGCAGGCGGATGGTGGCCACCAGGCCGCCCTGCGGGCGGTTGCTGAGGTCGATGTGGCCGTTGTGGCTGTCCACCACGCGCTTGACGATGGCCAGGCCCAGGCCGGCGCCGCCGGCCGCCGCGCCCTCGCCACGCGCAAAACGCTCGAACACGCGCCCGGCATCGGCCGCGGCGATGCCGGGGCCATGGTCGGCAATGGTCAGCACGGCCCGCCCGCCTTCCACGGTCAGCGCGATCTGCAGCGCGCCGTCGCCACCGTACTTCAGTGCGTTGTCGACCAGATTCTTGATGGCCTCGCGCAGCAGCAGCGCATCGCCCTGCACCTGCACCGGTTCGGCGGTCATGGCCAACTGCACGCGTGGCGCCGGCCCCGCCTGCGGCAGCGCTTCATGCAGGGCCTGATGCACGGTCTCGGCCAGGTCCACCGCAGCGAAACGCTGCAGGTGCGAGCGATGGATCACGCTGGCGTCGCTCAGCAGCTGGTTCAGCAGGCGGCTCATGTGGGTGGCATTGCGTTCGATCGCAAGCAGGCTGCGGCGCATGTCCTGCGGATCATCATCGTCCAGCGCCAGCTGCGCCTGCGCGCGCAGCGCTGCCAGCGGGGTGCGCATCTGGTGCGCGGCCTCGGCCATGAACGCGCGCAGCGTTTCGTTGCTGCTGGACAGGCGCTCCATGAAGCGGTTCAACGCCGCGACCATCTGGTCCATTTCGCGCGGTACGCGCGCATCGAGCGGCTTCAGATCGGACGGTTCGCGCCGCGACAGCTCGCGTTCCACACGTACCAGCGGGCGGAACGCGCGATGCACACCGAAGGCCACCAGGGCCAGCAGCAGGCCGGACAACACGCCAATGGCCAGCAGGGCACGGTTGACCATGTCCTGCGCCAGCGCTTCGCGCGCACGCCGGGTCTGCCCCACCTGCACCTGCACATCGCCCTGCGCAGACGCCGCCGCGAAACTGCGGCTGACCACCACGAAGCGCACGGTTTCGCCACTGTATGCGGCATCGAACAACTGCGGCTGCAGGCCCGGGCGGCGCGGCGGCGCGGGCAGGTCACCGTAGCCGGTGATCAGGTTGCCGCGGCTGTCGGTCAGCCGGTAGAACACGCGGTCCTCGGCGGCCATCGACAGCAGGTCCAGCGCGGCATAGGGCAGGTCCACCTGCCATTGGCCATCGACCAGCGCCACCGAATCGGCAATCGACAGCGCCGAGGACACCAGCAGGTGGTCGTAGGAACGGTTGGCGGCGCGCTGGCCGTAGTCGCGCGCGGCGAACAACAGCGCCACCGCGAACACCGCCAGCAATCCGCCCAGATACAACAGCAGCGTGCGCCGCAGGGAACCCGGCGCCGTGGCGCGCAGCTCAGCCATCGCCGTCATTGCCGCCGTCGGTGGGTTCCAGCAGATAACCCACGCCACGCACGGTGGTGATGCGCACCGGTGCGTCGGCCAGCTTCCTGCGCAGGCGCCCCACATAGAGCTCGATGGCGTTCGGGCCGGCCTCGTCATCGAAGCCGAACAGGCCGTTGCCGATCTCATCCTTGCCCACCACCTGGCCCATGCGGCCCACCAGGATTTCCAGCAGGCGGTATTCGCGATTGGGCAGTTCGATCGGTTCCCCGTCCAGGGTGACGCGATGGGCGGCGTTGTCGAACTGGAAACCGCCCACCTGCACCACTTCGCTGGCCTGGCCGCGCGCACGGCGCAGCAGCACGCGGCAACGCGCTTCGAATTCGCGGAAATCGAAGGGTTTGCCCAGGTAGTCATCGGCGCCCACGTCGAGCGCCTGTACGCGGTCTTCGATGCCATCGCGCGCGGTCAGCATCAGCACCGGGGTGCTGTCGCCGCGTTCGCGCATGCCGGCCAGCACGCGCAGGCCATCCAGCTTGGGCAGGCCGATATCCAGCACCACCAGATCGAAGCTCTGGTAGCGCAGCACGCTGGCGGCGGCCAGGCCGTCGGCCTGCCAGTCCACGGCATGCCCGCTGCGGCGCATGCGGCGGATGATGGCATCGGCCAGGTCCGGGTTGTCTTCGACCAGCAGCAGGCGCATCGGCGGGAACAGAGGGACGCGGGGGGAAGCGAATGCTACCGCGTGCGGCGCGATAGCGTGTGGTGGATGCATTCCGCCGGGCATGGCCCGGCGCTACCGGGTAGCGCTGCGGCCGCGATTACGCTGCACCGCACAAACCGCTGACAGGACGATGACAGCTACCGCGACCCAGACTGCGGCCGCGCACCATCCGGTGCCCACGATTGCCGCGCGCCTGGCGCGCACCTGGGAGGGTTTGTGGAATTGAAGTTTGCCTGGCAGCGCCCCGCCGCCATGATGGCCCTGGCTGCGCTGGCCGCGCCGGCCTTTGCTGAAGACGACCGGCCTGTCACCGCTACCGTCGGCGGCCGCCTGCACCTGGATTTCGCCACGTTCGACAACGACGACCGCGGCACCCCGAACAAGGACGACACCGAAGTACGCCGCGCCTGGCTGGATGTGTCGGGCAAGTTCTTCGTGGTCGACTACAAGATGGAAGCCGACTTTTCCGGCGACCGCGTGGAGGCCAAGGACGTCTACCTGAGCCGCGGCTTCGGCAGCGCTGGCCGCCTGACCGTGGGCCAGTTCAAGCAGTATTTCTCGCTGGATGACCGCACCGGTTCCAACTACGGCAGCTTCCTCGAGCGTGGCAACGCCGGCACCACGCTGGCGCCGCTGTACCGCCTGGGCGCGTCCTGGCAGGCCAATCCGGGCGATTTCACCTGGGCGGCCAGCATCTACAGCCTGGAAAGCATCGACGCCTGGCAGGTGAAGGGCCGCGCCGCCGGTGGCCGCGTGACCTGGGCCCCGGCCCCCCGCGATGGTGACGTGCTGCACCTGGGCCTGTCGCTGGCCCGCGAGGCCTACGACAACCCTGGCGCAAGCGGTGCACCGGGGCTGAAGATCCGCCCGCGCCCGGCCGGCCACCTGTCCGATGAAAGCCGCCTGACCCTGGTCGATTTCTCCGCCGGCCGCGATACCGACGTCAACAAGTGGTCGCTGGAATACGCGCAGGTGCGCGGTCCGCTGTCCTGGCAGGGTGAATTCAGTGGCGCCACGTTCGATGATGGTGCGCAGCGCGGCGACGTGATGGCGGCCTACGGCATGCTGAGCTGGTTCGTGACCGGCGAAAGCCGTGCCTACGACCGCAAGACCGGCCGCTTCGCCCGCGTGAAGGACATCCGCCACAAGGCCGGCGCGTTCGAAGTGGCGCTGCGCTACGACCAGATGTGGGGCGCGCAGCACCTGGATGGCGCGCCGGACCTCCGCCGTGGCAGCACCGAGGCGTGGACGCTGGGCGGCAACTGGTACCTGCGCGACAACCTGCGCTTCATGTTGAACGTGATCGAAAGCCGCAACCGCGACCGCCTGGCCGGCATCACGGTGGACCGCACGCGCGCGGTCACCGGCCGCCTGCAGTTCGACTTCTAAGCCTCCCCATTCCCCCTCCCCTTCCCCACGTCCTGTCTTCATTAGGAGTCCGCAGATGATGCTGAGCATCCTCGGCTTTGGCATGGTCATTACGTTCATGTACTTGATCATGAGCAAACGACTGTCGCCGCTGGTCGCCCTGATCACCATTCCGATCATCTTCGCCCTGCTGGGCGGCTTCGGCGCCAACATCGACGAAATGATGCTGGAAGGCATCAAGAAGATCGCGCCCACCGGTGTGATGCTGATGTTCGCCATCCTGTACTTCGGGGTGATGATCGATGCAGGCCTGTTCGATCCGCTGGTGCGGGTGATCCTGCGCTTCGTGAAGGGCGATCCGATGAAGATCGTGCTCGGCACCGCGGTGCTGGCCATGCTGATCTCGCTCGATGGCGATGGCTCGACCACCTACATGATCACCGTGTCGGCCATGCTGCCGCTGTACCAGCGCTTGGGCATGAGCGCGCTGAACATGACCTGCGTGACCATCCTGGCCGGCGGCGTGATGAACCTGACCCCGTGGGGCGGGCCCACCGCACGTGCCGCGACCGCGCTGCACGTGGACCCGGCCGATGTGTTCGTGCCGCTCATTCCGTCGATGGTGATCGCCTGCGCCGGTGTGCTGGTGCTGGCCTGGTACCTGGGCATGAAGGAACGCCGTCGCCTGGGCGTGGTCACCCTGCCGCAGGGTGGCAGCTGGATGGACAGCACGGTGTCGGACGACAACACGGCACTGCCGTCGGTGGAAGACGCCGAGGACATCAAGCGACCGAAGCTGCTGTGGGTGAACCTGGCCCTGACCCTGGCGCTGATGACCGCGCTGATCATCGGCGTGCTGCCGATGCCGGTGCTGTTCATGGTCGGCTTCGCCATTGCCCTGGTCATCAACTACCCGAACCTGGCCGAGCAGCGCCGCCGCGTGGTCAACCATGCCGGCAACGTGCTGTCGGTGGTATCGCTGATCTTCGCCGCGGGCATCTTCACCGGCATCCTGAACAATACCGGCATGGTCGAGGCGATGTCGCACAGCTTCCTGGCGATCATTCCCGATGCCTGGGGCCCGTACCTGGCGGTGATTACCGCGCTGGCCTCGATGCCGTTCACCTTCTTCATGTCCAACGACGCCTTCTACTTCGGCGTGCTGCCGATCCTGTCCGAGGCCGCCGGCAACTACGGCATCACCCCGGTGGAAATGGCCCGCGCATCGCTGGCCGGGCAGCCGGTGCACCTGCTCAGCCCGCTGGTGCCTTCCACCTACCTGCTGGTGGGCCTGGCCAAGGTTGAATTCGCCGACCACCAGAAGTTCACGCTGAAGTGGGCGATCGCCATCTCGCTGCTGTTGATGGCCGGTGGCCTGCTGTTTGCCCTGTATCCCCTCGCCGCCTGATCCACGTACCAGGGAGTTTTCTGCAATGACGCTTCGAATTGCATATGTCACCAGCGGCATGGGCAGCGTGGGTACTGCCATCTGCCAGGGCCTGGCCCGTTCCGGCCACACGGTGGTGGCCGGTTGCGCACCGAATTCGCCGCGCAAGGCGAACTGGCTGCGCGAACAGCGCGAACAGGGCTTTGATTTCATCGCATCGGAAGGCAACGCCACCGATTGGGCCTCCACCAGCGCTGCGTTTGCCAAGGTGCGCGCCGAAGTGGGCGAGGTCGATGTGCTGGTGAACAATTCCGGCGGCAGCCGTGACCTGCTGTTCCGGCAAATGACCGTAGAGGACTGGAACGCGGTGATCGCCTCCAACCTCAACGCGCTGTTCAACCTGACCAAGCAGGTGGTCGATGGCATGGCCACGCGCGGCTGGGGCCGCATCATCAACATCGGTTCGGTCAGCGCCCACAAGGGGCAGATCGGCCAGGTGAACTACGCCACGGCCAAGGCCGCCATGCACGGCTTCAGCCGGGCGTTGGCCGCCGAAGTGGCGTCGCGCGGGGTGACGGTGAACACCTTGTCGCCCGGCTACATCGCCAGCCAGGCGATCAGCAGCTTCCCGCCGGATGTACTGGACCGGCTGGCCGCCTCGGTGCCGGTACGTCGCCTGGGCCGCCCGGAGGAAGTTGCCGGGCTGGTGGGCTGGCTGGCATCGGACGAGGCTTCGTACGTGACCGGCGCCGATTACGCGGTCAATGGTGGGTTGTACATGGGTTGACCCCCGCGCGTAGCAGTAGATCCACGCCATGCGTGGATGCTCGGTCGCCCCTGGGGTCAGATCCCTTTCGCAGGCGAAAGGGATCTGACCCCGATGCGCTCGGCGGTCTACCCGCGCGCCTGCGCGAGTGCGCCAGCCACCTCCTCCGGCAGGCCGGAGATGAAATCCACCTCGTCGGACTCCTGCACGATCTGGCCATCGCGCGGCAACCACATCGCCTCGGGAATCGCGCGCAGCACCGGCCGGCCGGGCCAACGTGCCGGGAAGCGCGGCCGGTTCTGCGCCAGGTCGAAGCCCAGCCCCTGGTCTGCGTAGCCGCCCTCGGCCAGCCGTTGCTCGATGCCGCGCAGCACCGCGGCGGTGTGCCGGTGCGATGCAGGTACATCGTCGACCGTGGCAAACGGCACGTACCAGGCCGCCCCCAGGTTCCAGTACAGCGCCAGTGCGCTGGATGCGGCCAACGACGGCTGTTCAAGCAGCCATTGCAGCGCATCGGACAGGGTGTGGGTGTCGGCGAACAGCATCAGCTGATGACGCTGCTGCGGCGTGGCCTGCTGCAGGAACGAGGCGAGCAGCGGCCAGCCCGGATCCGACGCGGTTGCTACGGGTGAGAGTGCTGGAGGCACGACCTCCGCCCAGATATCGACATCACCTGCGGTGGCATCACCGAGTGCCGGGCCGCGTTCGGGTTCGAACGCCGCGGCCAGGTCGTGCAACTGCTGCGCGATCGGGAACGGCAGGCCATCGTCGTACGCATCATCGACCGCCTCGGCAAACGGATCGAACGCCAGCCCATGGTCGGCGTAGAAGCCATCGAGGCACCGCTGCTCGATGCGACGGACCAGCGCGTACGCCTCCTGCTCGTGGCCAGGCACCTCGCTGGCGTCTGCGTACTGGGCGAACCGGCCTGCGCCCAGCGATGCGTGCATCAGCAGTGCCGTGGCACGGTCCAGATCGCGTTGCTCTGCCAGCCAGGCCAGCACGTCGGGGCTGTCGTCGTAGTTGCGCCGTGCGACGTAGATGTGGCGTTGTTCGGGCGAAGCGGTATGCAGGTAGTCCTGCAGCAGGCGGCTGCAGGAGGTGTGGTAGTCGTCGGCGGTCAAGCGGGGTGTCCGTTGCTCAGTGCCCGTGCAGTCTAGCGGCACCTTGCACCGGGGTCAGAGCCCTTTCGCAGGCGAAAGGGCTCTGACCCCATCGCATCAGAACTCGGCGGCGACGGTCATGAACACCTGGCGCGGTGCGCTGGCGTGGATCGCGTAGCGCGTGCCGTTCGGGTCGGTGGGTGCGAACGAACTCAACTGGCCGGCGTAACGCTTGTTGGTCAGGTTGGTGGCGTTCAACGAAACACGCACGTTGCGCAGGCCCAGGCCGGGGCCGAAGTCATAGCCGGCGCCGGCATCGAAGGTGGTCACGCCCGGCACCGACTGGTCGTTGGTGTAGGTGTAGTAGCGCTTGCCGGTGTACTTGGCGCGCAGGCTGGCGAAGAAGCCATCACGGTTCCAGCTGATCTCGCTGGACGCCATGCGCTGCGGCGTGTCCACGGTGATCTTGCCGGCCACCGGCACGATCGCACCGCCGGAGGTGTAGTCATCCTCGTAGGTGGTCTTGTTCCAGGACAGCGCGTTGTACCACTGCAGGCCGTCGATGGGCTTGAGGATGAAGGTCAGCTCGGCACCATGGCTCTTCACCGAACCGACGTTGATGAAGCGCGTCACGCACTCGGGGCGCGTGCCGACTTCGATGCTTGAGCACGGGTTCAGCGACAGCAGGCGGTTGTCGAACTTCACGTTGTAGGCGGCGATGGAGGCCTGGTACTTCTCACCGAACGTACGGAAGCCGGCTTCCAGACTCTTGGACTTTTCCGGTTCCAGGCCGGCGCTGGCCGCGAACGATTCCGGCGACACCTGCAGCGGGCCGCCGCTGCCACCGCCCACGAACGCGGCGATGTTTTCCGCGTACGAAGCGAACAGCTCGTTGTTGGCGTTGAGCTTGAAGCCCACGCCCAGCTGCGGAAGCACCGATTCCTTGGCGGTGAGCGTGCCCGAGGCGATGCTGGTTTCCACGCCGCCCTTGGCGGTGGCGCGCATGCGGGTGTTCGGGCTCTTCAGGCCCACATCCACGATCAGGCGCTGGTCGAGGAAGCGCATGCGGTCCTGCACGTAGAACTGCTGCGTGCGGATATCGAAATCCTGGTTGAACAGCAGGCGGTCGGGATTCTGCAGGTACAGATCGTCCAGGAACGGCCCGCTGATGTAGTAGAAATTGCGCGAGACGTTATGGTCGTTCTGCTCGTACCACAGGCCCGCTTCCAGCTCGTGGATGCCTACCGTCCACGACAGCGCGGCGGTCAGGCCATCGCGGTTGATGGTGTAGTTGGTGCTGCGGATCGAGATCGGCAGCATGCGGTCGGTGCCCGGGTACGACGGCTGGCCCGGCGCCCACCAGTGCCCCTGGCCACGGTTGTCGTGGTGGTAGGCCATCAGCTTCAGGCGGCCCTGCTCGCCCAGGCGAAGATCGGCATCGACCGAGTACAGATTGTCATCGCGCAGCGCGCGGCTCTGGTAGTAGGCATCGTCGATGCTGTTGACGCCACCACTGAAAGCGCACTTGGCCGGATCTCGGGTGCCCGGCGCGCAATAGGCTGCGGCGACAGCACGGTCCCAGTCCGGTGCGTAGATGTTCCAGTCCCAGCCCAGGCCACGCGCCAGCATGTCCTTGGACAGGTAGGCATAGTTGGCCTGGCTGGCACGCGAGGTCGCCACGAACGCACCGAAGCGATGGTCGCCCACGTTCCATACGGCCTTGGCATTGAACTGGCGGGTGGTCTGGTTCTGGTACGGCGCGGCCCACATGTCCTGGTCCTGGTGCACGCCGGACACGTAGGCCGAGAAGCCGTTGATATCGCCGGTATCCACGCGCAGGTAGCCGCGGCGCTGGTTGTCATCGCCCACGGTGATGCTGGCGCGTCCGCCGAATTCGGTGGACGGGTCCATCGAGAAGTACTGGATGGTGCCGCCCAGGTTGCTGGTGGAGGCCACGCCCAGCGAGCCGATGCCCTGCGACAGTTCAGCGCCGGCCAGGTTTTCGGCAATGATCGCGCGGGCGATGCTCAGGCCGTTGTAGTTGCCGTAGCTGTTGTCGCCCAGCGGAATGCCATCGAGCGTGTAGCCCAGGCGGCTCTTGTCGAAGCCGCGCAGGCTGATGGTCTGCGATTCTTCATTGGCGCCGAACGCATCGTTGGATTGCACCGATACGCCCGGCAGGCGGTCGAGGATCTTCTGACCGCTGGTGCCCGGAGGCAGCACCTGCTTGTCCACGGCGGTGATGCGCTGCACCTGGCGGGTTTCGCCCTGGCCGATCACCGAGACGGTATCCAGCGTCTGCGCGCTCAGCGCGGCATCGGTGCTGGCGTCGGCAGTTTCGGCGGCATGGGTGCTGGCGGCGGCGGAAAGGGCGATCGCCACGGCAATCGTCAGGTATCGGGTCTGCATGTGAGTCCATTGCATGGGGGAAGATCGGCGCGTCTGCGCGCGGCGCGCCGCCACTATGCGAATGGAAGATGAAAGGTTGTTTACGAAGCGGCGCGCGTGCTGCGGGCGGTGACGCGCGTCTCGTTTGTGGGGGTGGGTGGGGTTGGGGGGGGGGGTGGGGGGGGTGGGGGGGGGGGGGCTGTTTAGCGGCCCGTTGTC
>NZ_JACVUD010000160.1:0-3333 GCF_016624905.1 Stenotrophomonas sp. S49
GCCCACCGCCTCCCGCCTCCCGCCGGCGGGTCCGGCGGCTACAGCAGCTGCAGATCGATGCAGTCCACCGGGCACGGCGGAATGCACAGCTCGCAGCCGGTGCACAGGTCGGCAATGACGGTGTGCATGTACTTGGCGCCGCCGACGATGGCATCCACCGGGCAGGCCTGGATGCATTTGGTGCAGCCGATGCAGTCTGCTTCCACGATCACCGCCACCTGAGGTGCCTTGTGCGCGCCGCGCGTGCGGTCGAACGGCACGGCAGCTACGCCCAGTACCTGTGAAAGTGCGCGCGCCCCGGCATCGCCGCCGGGCGGGCAGCGGTCCACGCCGGCTTCGCCACGGGCCATGGCCTGCGCGTACGGGCGGCAGCCATCAAAGCCGCATTGGCCACATTGGGTCTGCGGCAGCAGGCGGTCCAGGCGTTCGGTCAGGGGCGGGATCAGGCTCATGCGTGGCGAAGGCTGCGCGTTGGTTATTTCAGGGGCTTGCCGCGGTACCAGCGCTCGTGGGCGAGGGCCAGCATGGGGCGGTCTTCGTAGCTGTCGCCGTAGGCGTGGATGCGCACGTAGCGCGACAGGTCGAAGCGGCGGCGGATGTGGTCGACCTTGCGCGGGCCACAGTCACCGTCGGCGTAGCGCCCGGTCAAGCGGCCGTCCTGGCTTTCCAGCCGGTTGCAGATCAACTGCAGGCCCCACTGTTCGCACCACGGCCGCAGATACAGATCGAGCGAGCCGGACACCACCACCACGGTGTGCTGCTGTTCCTTGTGCCAGCGGATCTGTTCCAGCATTTCCGGCCGCATCACCTCGGGCAGTACCTCGCGGGCGAAGCCGGCGGCCAGCGTGGCGATGTCATCGGCGTGGCGTTCGCTGAAGGTCAGGCGGGTTACGCGCGCGCGGATGCGCTCGGCGGAAATGATGCGCAGGCGGTAGGCCAGCAACCATGGGCCCACCTTCCACCACGCACGGGCCAGCTGTTCCGGCGTGGCCACGCGGCGCACGAAGCGGCCATAGGTATCGCAGGTGGTGATGGTGTGGTCGAAATCGAACAGCGCCAGCTCCATCCTGCTCTCTCCCATGGCGGTGCCTTCCGTGGCGGTGCCTTCCGTGGCGGTGTGCGGGCCGGGCGCGGCCTGGGCCGCGCCCGGGGTGCATCAGCGGACCGGCATGCCCGGCTGCGCGCCGCTGTCGGCGTCCAGCAGTGCCAGCGCGCCGCCGTCGAAACCGGCCGACAGGATCATGCCTTCGCTCAGGCCGAAGCGCATCTTGCGCGGGGCCAGGTTGGCGATGAACACCACGCTGCGGCCAACCAGCGCTTCCGGTTCGCCGTAGCTGCCGCGGATGCCGGAGAAGATCTGGCGCCTGCCCAGATCGCCGGCGTCCAGTTCGAAGCGCAGCAGCTTGTCCGAGCCTTCCACGAATTCGCACACCAGCACCTTGCCGATGCGCAGGTCGAGCTTGGCGAAATCGTCGATGCCGATGTAGGCCGGCGCGTCGGCGCCCTTGGCTTCGTCCTTGGCCGGGGCCGGGGCCGGGGCGGCCGGCTTGGCGGCCTCGGGCTTGGCGGCGGGGGCGGCAGCGGCGGCCGACTGCAGGGTGTCCTTGGAGGCGTCGATCATGGCGTCAATCTTCTTCGGGTCGATACGGGTGAACAGCGGGGTGTAATCGGCAATGCGGTGGCCCAGCAGCGGCTGTGCCAGCGCGGTCCAGTCGTTGACCGGTGCGGCCAGGAACGCTTCGGCCTGCGCGGCGGTGGTCGGCAGCACCGGCTTCAGCGCGGTCACCAGCACGCGGAACAGGTTCAGGCCCTGGCTGCAGACCGCCTGCAGCTGCGCGTCGGCGCCTTCCTGCTTGGCGATCACCCAGGGCTTCACATCGTCGATGTAGCGGTTGGCTTCGTCGGCCAGGGCCATGGTCAGGCGGATGGCAGCGGCCGGGTCGTTGCGCTCGTAGGCTTCGCGGATCGGCGCCAGGCCATCGACGAAACGCTGGTACTGCGCCGCATCGGGCAGCTGGGTGGCCAGCAGGCCGTCGAAGCGCTTGCTGATGAAGCCGGCGCAGCGGCTCGCCAGGTTGACGAACTTGCCAACCAGATCGGCATTGACGCGGGCGATGAAGTCGCCCAGGTTCAGGTCCAGGTCGTCCACGCCGCCGCTGGTCTTGGCCGCGTAGTAATAACGCAGTGCTTCCGGTTCCAGGCCGGCGTCCAGGAAGGTGCGTGCCATCACGAAGGTGCCGCGCGACTTGCTCATCTTGGCGCCGTCCACGGTCAGGTAACCGTTCACGTGCAGGCGGGTGGGCGCGCGGTGGCCGGTGCCATGCAGCACCGCCGGCCAGAACAGGCCGTGGAAGTTGACGATGTCCTTGCCGATGAAGTGGTGCAGTTCGGTGCTGGTGCCGGCGCGCAGGTGCGCCTCGAAGTCTTCGCCCAGCTTGCCGCACAGGGTCTGGAAGCTGGACAGGTAGCCGATCGGCGCATCCAGCCAGACGTAGAAGTACTTGCCCGGCTGGCCGGGAATCTGGAAACCGAAGTACGGCGCATCGCGCGAGATGTCCCATGCGCGCAGGCCGCCTTCGGCGTTCAGCCACTCACCCAGCTTGGCCTTCACGCCCGGCAGGGCGACGTCGCCGGCCAGCCATTCGCGCAGGAACGCATCGAAGTGGCCGACCTCGAAGAAGAAGTGTTCCGAATCGCGCATCTCCGGGGTTGCCCCGGAAATGACCGAACGCGGTTCCTTCAGGTCGGTGGGCGCGTAGGTGGCGCCGCACACTTCGCAGTTGTCGCCGTACTGGTCGGCGCTGCCGCAGTTGGGGCAGATGCCCTTTACGTAGCGGTCGGGCAGGAACATGCCCTTGGCCGGGTCGTAGAACTGCGCCACCGAGCGACGGCTGATGTGGCCGGCCGCTTCCAGCTTCAGGTAGAACTGTTCGGTCAGCGCCTTGTTGGCCGCCGAGTTGGTCGAATCGTAGTGGTCGAAGGCCACGCCGAAGGCGGCGAAGTCACGTTGGTGGCTGGCCTGGATGTTGGCGATGAAGGTTTCCGGGGTGACCCCGGCCTTCTCGGCGGCCAGCATGATCGGCGTGCCATGGGTGTCGTCGGCGCAGACGAACCAGGCGGTACCGCCGCTCATTCGCCGCGCGCGCACCCAGATGTCAGCCTGGATGTAGCCGACCAGATGGCCCAGGTGCAGCGGGCCGTTGGCGTAGGGCAGGGCGGTGGTGACGAGCGCGGTACGGGTCATGGTCGCGGGGTGCAGCCGAGGGGAACCGCAGATTATCGCACGCCCGCAACGTCGTGGGGCCCCCCCGGGCGGGGGCCGGGGGGGGGGGG
>NZ_JACVUD010000161.1:0-3244 GCF_016624905.1 Stenotrophomonas sp. S49
CGTACTTGCAGCGTCCCCTGCGCAACCCACCCGCCCGGCCAAGCACGGCATTGGATTTGCGCGCCACGCCCCCGCCACGAGGGGCTCAGCCGTTGGCTTTCGCCTTCGCCTCGCGGGCGGCCTGCTGCTCGACCAGGGTCAGCGCTACGTTGTCGCGCAGGTACGCCGGTTCAACGCGTTCGGCGGCAATCGCTTCGCCACGCGCGAAGGCGGGGACCGCCAGGGTCAGCACATCGGACGCGCGCGGCAATGCCGTTGCATCGAAGCCACGCAGCCCAGCACCCAGCTGCGCCACCAATGCGCCGTCGGCGGCAGCGAAGCCACTGCCTACCCCGTAGGCCTGCAGCCCATCCGGCAGCGTCACGGCTGCAGGCGCGCACACGCGCTCGGCGTCGCAGGCCACCGGCAGGCCGTCCACGCGCTCGAAGCGCGCGGCGTACACCTCGCCCATCCGCGCATCGATCACCGACAGAATCTGCGCTTCATCGGCCGGTGCGCGCAGCGCCAGCACCTGCAGCGTTGACACCGGCAGCAACGGGCGGTCCAGCGCCAGCGCAATGCCCTGCGCAATGGCGATGGCCAGGCGCACACCCGTGAATGCACCGGGACCGCGACTGAGCGCGATGCCATCCAGCTGGAGGCGGCTGATACCCGCCTCGGCCAGCAGTACCTCGGCCCAGGGCAGGCTCAGCTCGGCGTGCCGGCGCGGGGCGATCTCGAAGCGTTCCAGCACCTGCCCGTCCACATGCAGGGCAACGGAACAGGCTTCGGTGGCGGTTTCAAAGGCGAGCAGTTTCATCGGGTCAGGTCAGAACAAGGGGAACGTGGCACCGGGGGCCGGCAGTGGGCCCGCAGCAGGCTCGGGCGCCGCTGCGGCCGGCGCCGGCGGGGCAGCGTCCTCGGCCACGGGCGCCCATTGTGGCGCAAAGAAGGCTTGGACATCGGCCAGCGCGCGGGTCTGCCGGAACGGCGGCAGCGAAGACAGGAACACGCGGCCGTAGCTCCGGTTCAGCAGGCGCGGGTCGCACAGCACCAGCACGCCGCGATCGGTCTCGCTGCGTATCAGCCGGCCCACGCCCTGCTTCAGCGCGATCACCGCCTGCGGCAACTGCTCATCGCGGAACGGATTGCCACCCTGGCTGCGGATCGCTTCCAGCCGGGCCTCGTACACCGGGTCATCGGGGGCGGCGAAGGGAAGCTTGTCGATCACCACCACGCTCAGCGCCTCGCCCACCACATCCACGCCTTCGCGGAAACTGGCCGAGCCCAGCAGCACGCCGTTGCCCGATTCGCGGAAGCGCTGCAGCAGGGTCGCACGCGGTGCCTCGCCCTGCACGAACAAGGGCCACGGCCCATCGCGCAGCGCTTCGGCCGCTTCACGCAACGCGCGGTGCGAAGCAAACAGCAGGAACGCCCTGCCCTGCGAAGCGCGCAGGACCGGCTGCAGGGCATGGATCAAGGCGGTGCCGAAGCCCCGCGCGGCCGGATCGGGCAGGCCCTCGGGCAGGTAGCACAGCGCCTGCTCGGGCCAGTTGAACGGACTGGGCTGGACCAGCGTATGCGGATCATCCAGCCCCAGCCGCGTGGCGATATGGTCGAAGCCCCCGCCCACGGTCAGCGTGGCCGAGGTGAAGATCCATGCGGCGCGGCTGCGCTCGCGGTGCTCGCGCAACGGGCCGGATACATCCATCGGCGTGCGCTGGCAGCGGAAGCCGCGCGGTGTCAGTTCATACCAGAGCACATCGGCCGCCGCCGGTGCATCGTTCGGGTCCGCATCGAAATCGAGCACCGGCTCGTCCTCGCCCAGCCAGCGCGCAAGACGCGAAACCGCTTCACGTGCCCGTGCATGGCAGGCATCCAGGCCCGCCGCGGCATCGCGCAACGGCTGCAGCGTCTGCTCCAGAGCCACCAGGCAGCTCATCACGGTGTCGAAGCCGTCGCGCACCTGCGGCATTGCCAGCGCGCGCCACTGCGTGCCCCGTTGCGGCAGCCCTTCCATGGCCAGGCGCAAGGCCAGCAGTGCCTGCTGCAACTGATCAACGCCGTCCTGCAGACTGGCCTGCGCCCCGCCCACACCGCGCGCTTCGGCCAGGCAGTCGCGCCCCAGCTCCTGCCAGGGGCGCATGCCGAAGCCTTCACCGAAGAACTGCGCCGCCAGCTCAGGCAACTGGTGGGCCTCATCGATGACGAAGGCCTGCGCGCCCGGCAGCAGCTCGCCGAAACCATCCTGCTTCAGCGCCAGGTCGGCCAGCAGCAGATGATGATTGACCACCACCACATCGGCGGCCTGCGCGCGTTGCCGCGCGCGCACCACGAAACAGTCATCCCAGAACGGGCAGTCGGTGCCCAGGCAGTTGTCCACGGTGGAAGTGACCATGGGCAACAGCGGTGAATCGTCGGCCACGCCATCCAGCTCGGCGATATCGCCGAATTCGGAGCGACCGGACCAGGCCAGGATGCGCTGGAACTGCGCGGCCTGTTCGGGGCTGGAAAAACGCGGCTCGCCGCGCGCCTGCTGCAGGCGGTAGCGGCACAGGTAATTGGCGCGGCCCTTCAGCAGCGCACTGCGCAGGCCCACGCCCAGCGCCTGGCGCACGCGCGGCAGATCGCGGTGGTAGAGCTGGTCCTGCAGCGCGCGGGTACCGGTGGAAATGATGGTGCGCAGCCCGGACAGCAGCACCGGCACCAGATAGGCGAAGGTCTTGCCGGTGCCGGTACCCGCCTCGGCCAGCAGCAGATCGCGCTGCTGCAGCGCATCGGCGATGGCCTCCGTCAGGCGCAGCTGCGCAGGGCGCGGCACGAACGCATCCAGGTGCGAGGCGAGCGCGCCGCCGTCGCTGAGGGCCTCGCGGCTGGCGTGGACAAGGTCGGACATCAGAGGGAAAGGATACCGGGCCGGGCGCTGCCCGGCACCCGTTTCAAGCCAGGGCCAGAGCCAAAGCCAAAGCCAAAGCGTTGTTCATGGCTCAGGGTTGCTGCGTGCTGGGCGGGGCGGACGGGCTTCGTAGAGTCGAGCTTGCTCGACAGGATCCAGAGGCGGTGTGAGTAACCGAAAAGAAGGGGTCGGAGCCGTTTTCCTGCGGAAAACGGATCCGCCCCCCCCTGGCGAGTGCACGCAGCGCGCGACCCGCTTTTGATCTGCTTTTTTCTTTTCCGTGGCTGGACGCGCCCGGAAACTGTCAGAGGTCGGGCGGGTGGGTTGCGCAGGGGCGCAGGCGCCATGGATGGCGCCTACGAGCTTACA
>NZ_JACVUD010000162.1:0-3217 GCF_016624905.1 Stenotrophomonas sp. S49
GTGCAACCCCGTCTTTTTTGGGGGGGGCCCCCCCGGGGGGGGGCCACGGGGTTGGATATCGATGTCTGACAGACGTGTCGACCAACGGTCTACACCTACCAACAGCCGCAGTTGCCAGTAGAGCCACGCCATGCGTGGATGAATTCATTCGATATCCGACAGATGTGCCGACCAACGGTCGGCACCCACCAACAGCTGCATTTGCCAGCAGCCGCGGGAAACTGTCAGAGGCGGGGCGGTGTGGGTGGGCAGGACCGCAGGCGCCATGGCTGGCGCCTACGAGCCCCATGGACGGGTTTACGGCGTGTCCTGCCCACCCACACCGCCCCGCCAACCCACGGAATGCTGCTTTGGCTTTGGCCGTTGCTGTTGCTCCAACGCAGGTGCAGGGCTGCAAGCCCTGCAAAAGACCCCACCCCTTACAACGGCAGCGGGGCCTGCATCGGTTCGATCCGCCCTTCGCCACGGGTGATCTTCTTGAACTCGGCGCGGCTGACCGACACGTAGCGGTCGTTGCCGCCGATCTCTACCTGCGGGCCATCCTGCACTGCATGGCCGTGTTCGTCCACGCGCACAGTCATCGTGGCCTTCTTGCCGCTATGGCAGATCGTCTTGATCTCCTGCATCTCGTCGGCCCAGGCCAGCAGGTACTGGCTGCCCTCGAACAGCTCGCCGCGGAAGTCGGTGCGCAGGCCGTAGCACAGCACCGGAATGCGCAGCTGGTCCACCACCTCGCTGAGCTGCCAGACCTGGGCGCGGCTGAGGAACTGCGCTTCGTCCACCAGCACACATCCCAACGGTCCGTTGGCTGCCAGATCCTGCTGCACCCACTGCTGCAGGTCGGTATTGCGTTCGAAGGCCATGCCGTCGGCACGCAGGCCGATGCGCGAGGCCACCACGCCGGCGCCGGCGCGGTCGTCCAGGCGCGGGGTCAGGATCGCCACCCGCATGCCGCGCTCGCGGTAGTTGTGCGCGCTCTGCAGCAGGGTGGTGGTCTTGCCGGCGTTCATCGCCGAATAATAGAAATAGAGCTTGGCCATCGGCCGATTGTACGCCGCAGCCCCCGTCGGCCGAAGCCGTTCAGCATCCCTGCCGGTTGGCGGCTGTGGCCGTCACCCGGGACCGCTACAATCCCCTTCCAATGCACGGTCTCAATCCCCCCCAAGCCGCCGCCGTCCTCCACATCGAGGGCCCCCTGCTGGTGCTCGCCGGTGCGGGCAGTGGCAAGACGCGCGTGATCGTCGAAAAGATCGCCCACCTGATCGGCTGCGGGCGCTACCCCGCGCGCCGCATCGCGGCGATCACCTTCACCAACAAGTCGGCCAAGGAAATGCGCGAGCGCGTGGCCAAGCGCCTGCGCGAACAGGATGCCGACGAGGTGACCATCTGCACCTTCCACGCCCTGGGCCTGAAGTTCCTGCAGATCGAACACGCGGCGGTGGGCCTGAAGCGTGGCTTCTCGATCTTCGATGCCGACGATGCCGCCGCGCAGATCAAAGACCTGATGTCCGGCGCCAAGCCCGATGACATCGAGGACATGAAGAACCTGGTGTCGCGCGCGAAGAACGCCGGCCTGTCGCCCGAACAGGCGATGGCCGCCGCGCGCAGCAACCGGGAAAAGGAAGCGGCCAGCGTCTACGAGCGCTACCAGCTGCGCCTGACCGCCTTCAACGCGGTCGACTTCGATGACCTGATCCGCCTGCCGGTGCAGGTGCTGGAGGAAAACCCGGATATCGCCGTGGCCTGGCGCGAGCGCATCGGCTACCTGCTGGTGGACGAATGCCAGGACACCAACGATGCGCAGTACCGGCTCCTGAAGCAGCTGGCAGGCGAGAAGGGCAACTTCACCTGCGTGGGTGACGATGACCAGTCGATCTACGCCTGGCGCGGCGCCAACCCGGAAAACCTGCAGCAGATGGGGCGCGATTACCCCGCGCTGGAAATCATCAAGCTGGAGCAGAACTACCGCTGCTCCAACCGCGTGCTGCGCGCGGCCAATGCGCTCATTGCCAACAATCCGCACGAACACCTGAAGAAGCTGTGGAGCGACCAGGCCGACGGCGAGCGCATCCGCGTGTGGGAATGCCGCAACAGCGAACACGAAGCAGAAAAGGTTGCCGCCGAGATCGCCTTCGTGGCGCAATCGCGCAAGGTGCCGTGGAGTGATTTCTGCATCCTGTTCCGCGGCAACTTCCAGTCGCGTCCGCTGGAAAAGGCGATGCAGCTGCTGCGCATTCCCTACCACCTGACCGGCGGCACCATGTTCCTGGAACGCCAGGAAGTGAAGGACACGCTGGCCTGGCTGCGGCTGCTGGTGAACCCGGACGACGACACCGCGTTCATGCGCGCGGTGCAGTCGCCCAAGCGCGACGTCGGTGCCGGCACGCTGGCCAAGCTGGCCGAGCTGGCACAGGAAAAAGACATCCCGATGGCGCACGCCGCCGAATCGATCGGCGCGCTGCAGCAGTTGCCGCCGCGCGCGGCCAACAGCCTGGCGCGCTTCACCGACATCCTGCGCGACCTGCGTGCGCAGACCCGCCAGATCACCTCCGGCGACATGATCCGCAAGGTGGCCAAGGAATCGGGGCTGTTGAGCGAACTGCGCCAGCAGGCCAAGGAAGAGGCCAGTTACCAGCGCCGTGCCAACAACATCGAGGAACTGGCGCAGTGGTTCGAGGGCGGCCCGCGTGGCGCCACCGCCGCCGACCTGGCTGGTCAGCTCGCCCTGCTGTCGCGCAGCGACAAGGACGAGGGCGGCAACCAGGTGCGCATGATGACCATGCATGCGTCCAAGGGCCTGGAATTCCCGTACGTGTTCATCGTCGGCTGCGAAGACGGCGTGCTGCCGCACCAGGTCAGCCTGGACGAAGGCAACCTGCAGGAAGAACGCCGCCTGCTGTACGTGGGCATCACCCGCGCCAAGATCCAGCTGTGGATGAGCTACAGCAAGCTGACCCGCAAGTTCGGCGAGCATGTGCGGTTGAAGCCGAGCCGGTTCTTCGAGGAGATTCCGGCCGAGGAGATCCAGCGCGATGGCGCGGACCCGGTGGCGGATGCGGCGCGCAAGAAAGAGCGCGCCAGCGCCGGCCTGGCCGCGATCGAAGCCCTGTTCGACTAAGCGCTCCAACGGCGCCGCCCCTCCGTGCAGGAGCGCGCGTTGGTTGCGCGGTGTGGCCGGTCGGGGTGGGTCGGGGTGGGGTAGCGGGGGGCGCCGTGG